>JBFMAS010000191.1:0-34901 GCA_040755575.1 Thermodesulfobacteriota bacterium | reverse complement strand
CGATCGGCTCGCTCGCCGATCGGACGCCGCGGAGCCGGCGACGTCAGATCTTGCCTTGCAGCAGGAAGGCGATCACGAGCGCGTAGATCGCCAGCGCCTCGATGAAGGCGAGACCGAGAATCATCGGCGTCTGGATGCGGTCGGCAGCGTTCGGGTTGCGGCCGATCGACTCCATCGCAGCGGCGACGGCACGGCCCTGGCCGAGAGCGGCACCGATCGCAGCGCCGGCGATCGCGATGCCGGCCGCCAGCGCGATGTACGACGCGCTGGCAGCGGCCGCGGCCTCCGGCTCCTGGGCGAGGGCGACCCCCTGCCCCAGCGCCGCGAAGAGCAAGGTCAGGAACGTGATCCGGACGATCTTCATGCCTCTGGTCATGGCTTCTCCTCCTTTCCCGCCCGGCCTTCCCCGCTTGGGCATGCCTCTATCCTCATCCTCGCCACCTCCACACCCGGGGTCCGACCTGCGTCAGGATGCACGCTCAGTGATGCGCGTGCTCGACGTGCTCGTCGTCGTGATGCGCGACGGCGAGACCGATGTAGATCATGCTGAGCAGCGTGAAGACGAACGCCTGGATCACCGACACCAGCGTACCGAGGAGGTAGAACGCCACGGGCACGCCGACCTTGGTGAGGCTGGTGAAGATCTCCAGCACCAGGTGATCGCCGAACATGTTGCCGAAGAGGCGCAGGCCGAGCGACGCCGGGCGCACGAGCAGCACGCTGATCACCTCGAGGATGATCATCAGCGGTGCGAGCGCGACGATCGGCCCCACGAAGTGCTTCAAGTAGGCGAGGCCCTGCGCCTGGAAGCCGTAGAAGTTGAAGGCCAGCAGCGACACGACGCCGAGCGCCAGCGTGATGTCGAAATCGCTCGTCGGCGGCGTGAAGCCGGGCAGCAGGCCCATCAGGTTCGAGAACAGGATGAAGATGAAGAAGGTCGACAGCAGCGGCACGTAGCGCTGCGCCCCGTGCCCGATCACGCTCTCCGAGAGACCGTTGATGGCCTCGACCAGGAGCTCGAAGACGTTGCGCGCCGTCAGCTTCTCGTCCGGGACGACGGCCGACTCCCGCTGCAGGGCGGCGCGCGCGCGCAGCCCGAGCAGGAGCAGGACGCCCATGACCAGCATCCCGATCGCGAAATACTCCCAGTCCCCATGTGGGATGCCGAGCAGACCTGTCCACGTGACCGGGTGTTCCATGCGAAGCCTTCCTGACGTCGGGGCTGGAGAGCTAGCTGCCCGGCCGGGGCGGATAGCACGCGTCGAGCACGATCGCGAGCAGCAGGGTCGAGGCCCCGACGGCGAACGACATCGGCGCGACGACGCTCGTCCCGAGCCCGATCGCGACCAGCGCGAGCAGCAACGAGAGCTTCAGCAAGAACAGCCCGACGGCGAGCTCGGGACGTGGCCGGGCCCGCAGCGCAAAGCCGACCGCCAGGTGTTGGAGAAGCAGGCTGCCGTAGAGGACGCAGGCTCCGAGCAGGATGCTCGCCGGCGAGCCCCGTCGCGACACGAGCGAAGCCGCGGCGAGAGCCGCCGTCGCGCTCGCCTGCCAGAGGGCGATCCGGCCGGCGCGCAGACGGGAGGCGCGCCCGTCAATGGCGGTGCTCATCGGCTCTGCTCATCGCGGATCTTCTGGAAGCGCTTGGTCAGCGTGACGAGGCGCACCACGGCGGTCGCGAGGCCGCCGAAGGTGCCGATCAGCATGAGCCAGGGCTCGGTCCCGAGCCACTGGTCGAGGTAGTGGCCCACGATCAGGCCACCGATCACGGCCCCGGAGAACTCCAGGCCGAGGGCCGTCATCTGCACCGCGAGGTGACGGCGCCGCTTGTCGTTCTCGGACGGCTCGGGGGGCTTCACGAGCGCAACGCGTTGCGCGCCGCCCCGACGATGCGCTCGATCTCCTGCGGGCCGTGCGCGAGCGAGAGGAACCACGCCTCGAATTGCGACGGCGGCAGATAGACGCCCCGCGCGATCATCGCGCGGAAGAAGCGCGCAAAGTGCTCCGTGTCGGCTGCCCTCGCGTCGGCGAAGCTGTGGATCGGCCCTGGCGCGAAGAACAGGGTCAGCAGCGAGCCGACGCGCTGCACCGAGGCCGCGGCGCCGCTCTGCGCGATCGCATCGACCAGGCCGCGTTCGAGCGCGGCGCCCGCGTCCTCGAGTCGGTCGTAGGCTTGCGGGGTGAGTAGGTCGAGCGTCGCTCGACCTGCGCTACAGGCGACGGGATTCCCGGCAAGCGTGCCTGCCTGATAGACGGGCCCCAGCGGCGCCAGAAGGTCCATCAGCTCGGCGCGACCGCCGACGGCGCCGACCGGGAGGCCACCGCCGATCACCTTGCCGAGGCACGTGATGTCGGCCGCCACGCCGTACAGCTCCTGCGCGCCGCCGCGCGCGACACGGAAGCCGGTGATCACCTCGTCGAAGATCAGCATCGCGCCGGCGTCGTGCACCGCCGCCCGCAGCCCTTCGAGGTAGCCGGGTGCCGGCGGCACCACACCCATGTTCGCGGCGATCGGCTCGACGATGACCGCCGCCACCGGCGGATCGGCTGCAAGCAGCGCACGCACGCCGTCGAGGTCGTTGTACTCCGCGACGCTGGTCGCGCTCGACATCGCGGCCGGCACGCCCGCGCTGTCGGGCACGCCGAACGTCGCGGCGCCCGAGCCGGCACGAACGAGCAGGTGGTCGCTGTGACCGTGATAGCAGCCGGCGAACTTGATGATGCGCTCGCGTCCCGTCGCCGCGCGCGCGATGCGGATCGCAGTCATCGTCGCCTCCGTCCCCGAGGTGACGAGGCGCACCTTCTCGATGGATGGGAACGCGGTGACGATGCGCTCGGCGAGCTCGACCTCGATCGGCGTCGGCGCGCCGAACCCCGTTCCTCGCTGCGCCGCTTCGCATACCGCGCGCACGACGTCGCGATGCGCATGGCCCGCGATCAACGGACCCCATGCGCACACGAGGTCGACGTAGCGACGTCCTTCACAGTCCTGCAGATACGCGCCTTCGCCGCGATCGACGAAGCAGGGATTGCCTCCGACGGCTTTCCACGCGCGAACCGGGCTGTTTACGCCGCCGGGAATGACGTGCGATGCGCGGGCGGCGAGTTCTGACGTACTCACTTGCAAGTTGCGATGGAGAAACGGGAATCGACGACGCTTCGGCTAACAGCGCTCTGTGACACCGTCAAGGCAATTCGCCTGCCAAGATTTTTCCATCGATAAATCGCTCCGATCCGCGTGCCGCCGGGTTTTTTTCTTGCCAAGGGCATCCGTACGAAGCTAGAACCGCGCCCTTCGCACCTGCGGGGGTGCGAAAACTTCTCTCGGGTCTCCGACTCTACAAGTGGCAGTAACGACTTCCGACCTCGCTCCACGAATCTCCTCCGGGCGCGGTGGGAGTAGCTCTGCGCGATGTGAAAGCGCCATCTCGGGGGAGGGCGTAACCGTCGGTAAACCCTGAAGAAGTTCGTGTTGTCCACACCTGTGAATAGATCTGTGCACAAGCCTGGGCCACGGGAGGACGAGCAGCATGAGGAGCTGGCAGCACGCGCAGAACACGCTTCGGGAAACCCTCGGGGAGGGCAACTTCGCAACCTGGATCAAACCCTTGCGCATGACCGTGCTGGAGGACGGGCGGGCCTCCTTCGAGGTCCCAAGCAAATTTTTTCGTGACTGGGTGGAGCAACGCTATCTCGAGGCCTTGCGTGCGGCCCTCGCAGACGAATCGAGCCCCAAGCCGGACCTGGTCTTCAAGATCAACGGCAGCACACAGGGAGAGCTCTTCGACGAGGCACGCAAGCCGAAGCGGCGTGAGCGTCCGCCGACCAACGCTGCTCGCCTCGCGAATCTGGTCCCGCGCTACACCTTCGAGAACTTCGTCGTCGGATCGAGCAACCAGCTCGCGCACGCTGCAGCGCGCGCGATCGCAAGCAACCCGGGCGAGGTCTACAACCCGGTGTTCATCTACGGCACGACGGGCGTCGGCAAGACCCACCTGGTCAACGCCATCGGCCACTTCGTGTTCGACAAGGATCCCTCGGCGAAGGTCGTCTATCTCTCGAGCGAGGCCTTCGTCAACGAGATGATCTCGGCCTTGCGCCACCATTGCATGGACGAGTTCAAGAAGCGCTTCCGCAAGGTCGACGTGCTGATCGTCGACGACGTCCAGTTCCTCGCCGGGCGGGAGCGCACGCAGGAGGAGTTCTTCCACACCTTCAACACCTTGCACGAGGCGCGCCGGCAGATCGTGCTCACCTCGGACAAGTTCCCCAAGGACATCCCCGACCTCGAGGAGCGGTTGCGCAACCGCTTCGAGTGGGGCCTCACGGTCGACATCCAGACGCCGGACATCGAGACCAGGCTCGCCATCGTGCAGCAGAAGGCGGAGGCGGAAGGCTTCTCCATCTCCCCGGAGGTGGCCGCCTACGTAGCCGAGCAGGTCGCGAACAACGTCCGCGAGCTCGAGGGGGCGCTGACCCGGCTCGGCGCCCACGCCTCGCTGCGCAAGACGGAGGTGACGCTCGAGTTCGCCCAGGAGGTGCTGCAGCCCTTGCTCGGGCAGCGCCCCAAGCTGCCGACGATCGATGAGGTGCAGAGGATCGTTTGCGAGCACTTCGGGCTCACCCTTACGGAGCTCAAGTCGAAGCGACGCACGCAGAACCTCGTCGTGCCGCGCATGATCGCGATGTTCCTCACGCGCAAGCTGGTCAACGCATCCTTCCCGGTGATCGGGGAGCAGTTCGGCGGGCGCGATCACTCGACCGTGATCCATGCGCAGGTGACGATCACGCAGCGCCTCGCCAACGACACGGCGCTGCGGGCGACGATCGAGCGTCTCGAGCGCTCGGTGACGGGCAAGCGCGCCTCGTGACGGGCCACACGACAAGCTGTGGGGGGGTTGTGGAGATCCTGACGGCGGTGGCGGAACAACTCGTCACCGCCGTCAGGGGGCGGCGCCGGCCGGTGGCCGCCAGCCGGTTTGTCGACACCCATTTCCGCCGTCACGCGAAGGACTTGACGCACTTGTTCCCGTTTTTCACAACACCTACTCCTGCTAGTTTTTCAATGTCTTCTCAGGAGATGAAGAACGGCGCGCGCGACGCGGGAGTGGATTGATGGAGTTCTCGATCGACCGAAGCGAGTTTCTGCAGGGCCTCTCTCCTACCCAGGGCGTCGTCGAGCGCCGAAACACGCTGCCGATCCTCGCCAACGTGCTTCTCGAGGCGAGGACCGGCGTGACCGTCGCCGCGACGGACCTCGAGGTGCACATCCGGCGGCGCTGCGACGCCAAGGTCAAGAGCGCCGGCGCGGCGACGGTGGGCGCCCGCAAGCTGCTCGAGCTCGTGCGCGAGCTCAAGCCCGGCGACATCACGGTGCGCGCGCTGGAGAACCAGTTCATCGAGGTGATCTCGGGTCGCTCGCGCGTGAAGCTGGTCGGCCTGCCGGCCGCGGACTTCCCGGCCTTCCCGCAGGGCGATGCCAAGGCGAAGCCGACGTTCACGGTACCGTCGGAGACGCTCGCGCAGATGATCGACCGCACGCTGTTCGCCGTGTCGACCGACGAGACTCGTCCGCACCTGGGCGGCGTCTACCTGACCGCAACGGATGCCGCGCTGCGCTTCGTCGGCACGGACGGACATCGTCTGGCGCTCGTCGATCAGCCCGTGAAGGACGTGAGGCCGATCGAGAAGGGCATCATCCTGCCGCGCAAGGGCCTCGCGGAGCTGCGCCGCCTGCTCGACGACGGCGAGGGCACCGTGGCGGCGACGGTGAACGCAAATGGCCTGCGCGTGCAGCAGGGTGACGTCGAGCTGGTGATGCGGCTCGTCGACGGCGAGTTCCCCAACTACGAGCAGGTCATCCCGAAGGCGACCCGGTCGAAGGTCGTCGTCGACAAGAACGAGCTGCTGTCGGCCCTGCGGCGCGTCTCGGTCGTCGCGAGCGACCGCGCCCGCGGCGTGAAGCTGTACATCGGCGAGGGCCAGCTCACGATTTCGGCGAGCAGCCCCGATTTCGGCGAGGCGAGCGAGGAGATCGAGGTCGCGTACGCTGGCGAGGGCCTCAGCGTGGGCTTCAACTCGCGCTACCTGACCGACGTCCTCGGGGTGCTGCCGGACGAGCAACGCGTCGAGCTCGCCCTGATCGACGATGCGAGCCCGGGAATCATCCGTAGCGAGGACGACGAGTCGTACAGCTACGTGGTGATGCCGATGCGCCTCTGACGGCGTCCTTCTGCGACGCCGATCGAGGCCCGCGCGGGGGCCCTTCTGCGGGTGGATTCCGGGCTCCGCCGGACCTTTCGCGAGCGCTCTCCGTCTGCTAAGCTGGGGCGTTCCGCCAAGTGCGGTAAGTTATTGAAATGTCGATAGATTCTTCGATCACGCCGACGCCCGAAGGCGGCGCGTACGGGGCCGAGCAGATCAAGGTCCTCGAAGGCCTCGAGGCGGTCCGCAAGCGCCCGGGCATGTACATCGGCGACACCGCCGAGCGGGGCCTGCATCACCTGGTCTACGAGATCGTCGACAACTCGGTCGACGAGGCGCTGGCGGGGCACTGCACGAACGTCTCGGTCGTGATCCACGTCGATGGCGCCGTCACCGTGATCGACGACGGGCGCGGCATCCCGGTCGACATCCATCCCACGGAGGGCGTGTCCGCCGCGGAGGTGGTGCTCACCAAGCTGCACGCGGGCGGGAAGTTCGACAAGGACGCCTACAAGGTCTCAGGCGGTCTGCACGGCGTCGGCATCTCGGTCGTGAACGCGCTGTCCGAGTACCTCGAGGTCGAGATCTGGCGTGACGGGCGCGTCTACTTCCAGCGCTACCACCGTGGCCGCCCCGAGGCGCCGCTCGCCGAGATGGGTGCGACGCAGAGCCGCGGCACGCAGGTCACCTTCAAGCCGGACCCGCTGATCTTTCCGTCGACCGACTTCAGCTTCGAGGTGCTGTCGCAGCGCCTGCGCGAGCTCGCCTTCCTGAACCGCGGCCTCAGGATCTCGATCGAGGACAAGCGCACCGCTCGCGAGCACGAGTTCCACTACCCGGGCGGCATCGCGTCGTTCGTCGAGCACCTGGGCTCGACCAAGACCCCCGTGCACGGCGACGTCGTCTACATCGCCGGCGAGCGCGAAGGCGTCGTGATCGAAGTCGCCATGCAGTGGAACGACGGCTACTCGGAGACGATCTACTCGTTCGCGAACAGCATCAACACTCACGAGGGCGGCACGCATCTCTCGGGCTTCAAGGCCGCGCTGACGCGGACGATCAACGTCTACGCGTCACGCGCCGGCCTGCTGAAGAAGGAGGGCGAGGCGCTCGAGGGCGACGACGTCCGGGAGGGCCTCACGGCGGTGATCGCGGTCAAGGTCCCGGAGCCGCAGTTCGAGGGCCAGACCAAGACCAAGCTCGGCAACAGCGAGGTCAAGGGCTTCGTCGAGGCGCTGATGAACGAGGGCCTCGGCAACTACCTCGAGGAGCACCCGGGCGAGGCAAAGAAGATCGCGGCCAAGTGCATCGAGGCGGCGCGCGTCCGCGAGGCGACCCGCAAGGCGAAGGACCTCGCGCGACGCAAGGGCGCGCTCGACTCCGGCTCGCTGCCCGGCAAGCTCGCCGACTGCCAGGAGCGCGACCCCAAGCTCTCCGAGCTGTTCATCGTCGAGGGCGACTCCGCCGGCGGCTCCGCCAAGCAGGGCCGCGATCGCCGCAACCAGGCGATCCTGCCGCTGCGCGGCAAGATCCTCAACGTCGAGAAGGCGCGCTTCGACAAGATGCTGTCGTCGCAGGAGATCCGCCTGCTGATCACCGCGCTCGGCATGGGCGTCGGCAAGGAGGACCGCGACCTCTCGAAGCTGCGCTACCACACGCTCGTCATCATGACGGACGCCGACGTCGACGGCAGCCACATCCGCACGCTGCTGCTGACGTTCTTCTACCGGCAGTACCCCGAGTTGATCGAGAACGGCCACGTGTTGATCGCGCAGCCGCCGCTCTACAAGGTGAAGAAGGGCAAGGACGAGCAGTACCTCAAGGACGACGCGAGCCTCGAGGACTACCTGATCAAGCTCGGCAGCGACCAGGTGCAGGTGATCGGCACCGGCAGCGACGTCCCGCTCGCCGGTGAAGTGCTCGCGAACGTGCTGCGGCGCTTCTCGCACCTCGACCGCGTGCTCGACGTGATCGAGCGCGGCCGGCGCAACCGGGAGGTCGTGCTTGCGGCCGCGCGAGAGGAGCGGCTCGGGCCCGAGGCCTTCCGCGATCCAGAGCTGCTTGCGGCGATCGCCGAGCGGCTCCGGGCCGCCCTGGCCGAGCGCGCCGACATGCAACCGGTCACCGTCTCGATCGATGCGAGCAGGGCAGGCGAGGTGCCGGTGATCACCGTCGAGACGCAGCGCGGAAACGTGCGCGACAGGACGGTCTTCTCCCTCGAGTTCTGCGCTTCGCCCGAGTTCGAGGAGGTACGCCGGCTCGCGAGCAACCTCGCCGACGCCGGCCGGCCGCCGTTCTACGTCGTCTCGGGCAACGAGCGCATCGCCATGCCCACGCTGCCGGCCGCGGTCCGCCACATCATGGCAAACGCGCGCAAGGGCCTCGAGATCCAGCGCTACAAGGGCCTCGGCGAGATGAACCCGGACCAGCTCTGGGCGACGACGATGGACCCGGAGAAGCGCACGCTGCTCCAGGTCCGCGTCGAGGACCTGCCCGAAGCGGACGTCATCTTCTCAATGCTGATGGGTGACGCGGTGGAGCCGCGCCGCAAGTTCATCGAGGACCACGCCCTGAGCGTCAAGAATCTCGACGTCTAGTCGGGCGAGAAGGCTTCAGCATGTCGACCCGCATCCTGGTCAGCATCGAAGACGAGATGCGTCAGTCCTACATGGACTACGCGATGAGCGTGATCATCGGGCGCGCGCTGCCCGATGCACGCGATGGGCTGAAGCCGGTCCATCGCCGCGTCCTGTACGCGATGAACGAGCTCGGCCTCGACTGGAATCGGCCGTACAAGAAGTCCGCGCGCGTGGTCGGCGACGTGGTCGGCAAGTACCACCCGCACGGCGACTCCGCGGTCTACGACACCATCGTACGCCTGGCCCAGGACTTCTCGATGCGCTACCCGCTCGTCGACGGCCAGGGCAACTTCGGCTCGGTCGACGGCGACGCGCCGGCGGCGATGCGGTACACGGAGGTTCGTCTCTCACGCATCGCGGGCGAGCTGCTCGCCGACATCGACCGCGAGACCGTCGATTTCGTCCCGAACTACGACGACTCCGAGCGCGAGCCCCTGCCGCTGCCGGCGAAGATCCCCAACCTGCTGCTGAACGGTGCGGCCGGGATCGCCGTCGGCATGGCGACCAACATCCCGCCGCACAACCTGCGCGAGATCGTCGATGGCTGCGTGGCCCTCCTCGAGAACCCCGACCTCACCGCGCTCGAGCTGATGCGCTACGTCCCCGGACCCGACTTCCCGACCGGCGGCTTCATCTGCGGCAGCGCACCGATCCGCGACGCCTACACGACGGGGCGCGGCATCCTGCAGATGCGCGCCAGCGCCGAGATCGAGGAGGATCCGAAGACCGGCCGCGAGTCGATCATCGTCGATGCGATCCCCTACCAGGTGAACAAGGCCCGGCTGATCGAGCGCATCGCCGAGCTGGTGAACGACAAGAAGATCGAGGGGATCTCGGACCTGCGCGACGAGTCCGACCGGCACGGCATGCGCATCGTGATCGAGCTCAAGCGCGACGCCGTCAGCCAGGTCGTGCTGAACCAGCTCTTCAAGCTGACGCCGATGCAGGAGTCCTTCGGCATCAACCTGCTGGCGATCGTCGACGGGCGGCCGAAGCTGCTCACTCTGCGCGACGCGATCGCGGTCTTCCTCGACCACCGGCGCGAGGTCGTCACCCGGCGCACGGTGTACGATCTGCGCAAGGCCGAGGAGCGCCTGCACATCCTGGAGGGCCTCAAGATCGCGCTCGAGAACCTCGACGCGGTCATCGCCCTGATCCGCGCCGCGGCGAGCCCGACCGACGCGCGCACGGGGCTGTGCTCCCGCTTCGGGTTCTCCGAGGCGCAGGCGCAGGCGATCCTCGACATGCGGCTGCAGCGCCTGACCAACCTCGAGCGCGACAAGATCCTGGAGGAGCACCGCGAGACGACCGCGCTGATCGCCCGCCTGAAGGCGATCCTTGCCAACCCCGCCGAGGTGGACGCGATCGTCCGGACCGAGCTGCTCGAGATCCGCGAGAAGTACGGCGACGAGCGCCGCACGACCATCATCGAGTCCAGCGACGACCTGTCGATCGAGGACCTGATCCCTCGCGAGGACGTGGTCGTGACGGTCTCGCACGCCGGCTACATCAAGCGGATTCCGGCGAGCGAGTACCGCGCCCAGCGCCGCGGTGGACGCGGCAAGCTCGGCGCGACGGCGCGCGAAGAGGACTTCATCGCGCATCTGTTCATCGCCTCGACGCACGACACGATCCTGTTCTTCACCAGCCTCGGCCGCGTTCACTGGCGAAAGGTGCACGAGATCCCGGCCGGCACGCGCGCGGCGCGCGGCAAGGCGATCGTCAACTTGCTGCAGCTCGGGCCCGACGAGCAGATCACGGCGTTCTTGCCGGTCACCCGCTTCGAGGACGGCCGCTACGTGCTGTTCGCGACCCGCCGCGGCACGGTGAAGAAGACCGAGCTGATGGCCTACGCGAGCCGTCGCGCCGCCGGGATCGTCGCGATCGGCCTCGAGGAGGGCGACCGCCTGATCGGCGTCCGCCTGGTCGAGAAGGACCAGGAGGTCCTGCTCTCGACCCGCAACGGCCAGGCGATCCGCTTCGCCGAGAGCGACGTCCGTGCGATGGGTCGCAGCGCCGGCGGGGTGCGCGGCATCTCGCTCGAGGACGACGACGAGGTCGTGGCGGTCGACATCCTGTCGCCGGGTGCGATGATCCTGAGCGTCTCGGAGCGCGGGCAGGGCAAGCGCAGCGAGCTCGACGAGTACCGTCTGCAGCGCCGCGGCGGCAGCGGCATCATCACCATGAAGGTGACCGAGAAGACCGGGGCCGTGATCGGCGTCGCGCAGGTCTTTCCCGACGACGAGGTGATGCTGGTCACGGACCGCGGCCGCCTGATCCGACTGCGCGTGAGCGACATCCGCGTCGTCGGGCGCAACACCCAGGGGGTGAAGCTGCTCGACGTCGACGACGGCGAGCGCGTCGTCAGCATGGCGCGCGTCATCGAAGGCGACGAGCGCGGCGAGGTCGCGACACCGCCCCCGGACGACGGCGCCGAAGCGAACGGTGCCGACGACGCGGACGAAGGGTCGCCGGGCGACGACACGCCCGAGGCCTGACGTCTCAGCTCGCGAGCGTCGTCCGCGCGGTCATCCGCTGCGGAACGGCGAAGAACTGGCGGCCGATCGCGCGGACCGCGTCCAGGCTGTCGGCGCTGGTCGTGCGCCGCCACAGCTCGTGGCCGAAATCGAGCCAACGGGCACCCCAGTGCACGAAGAAGCGCAGGCGCTTCAAGGCGGCGTCACCGCGAAAGACCCTCGCCTCGTCGACGAAGGCGTCGAGCGCGCGGGCATACTCGCGCCCTTCCGCCCAGCCATCGTCGGGCGCCGCCTCGCCGTCCCGGCCGGCCGGACAGGGCAGCCCGAGCGCCTCGCCGATCTGCCAGAAGATCCAGGGCCGTGCCGCGGCGGCACGGCCGACCATGACGCCGTCGCACCCGGTCTCGCGCAGCAGCGTCAGCGCGTCGTCGGCGGTCTGCACGTCGCCGTTGCCGACCACCGGAATGCGTACCGCGTCGCGCACGCGGGCGAGGTACTCCCAGCGAGCGGCGCCACGCCGCTGCTGGGCGGCGACGCGCGGGTGGATCGTGATCCACGATGCGCCCGCATCCTGCAGCAAGCGCGCGAAGTCGACCAGGTACTCGGGGTCGTCGGCGAGCCCGGTGCGCAGCTTCACGGACACGGGCCACGGCGAGTGGCGAACCGTGGTACGGACGACGTCCTCGGCATAGCGCGGATCGCCCATCAGGGCGACGCCCCAGTTGTGCTTGAGCGCCTTGGTGACCGGGCAGCCCATGTTGATGTCGATCGCCACCGGGCGCATCCGCTCGAGCTTGCGCAGCGAGCCGACGATGAAGCGCTCCTCGTTCGCGAGGAGCTGCGGCACGAGCGTCTCGCCGTCGATGAAGGCCGTCTCGGGACGCTCGCCGATGCGCTCGGTCGGCAGGCGACGCGAGGACAGCATCTCGGTGAAGAGCAAGCTCGAGGCGCCGTTCGGCAGGTAGCGGGCGACGGTACGGCGCAGCGCGAGATGCGAGAGGCCGACCATCGGTGCGAGGAAGCACGGGAAGTCGACGCTGACGCCGCGGCTGCGGAGCGGCCGCCAGCGCTCGAGGGCCGCTTGGAGGACGGACGACACGATGCTGTCGCGCGATGCGTCCCGGCCGGAGCCGGCCCTAGTCGTCGGACTTCTTCGTCGAGCCGCTCGCCGTCCGGCCGCGCGAGACCGAGCCGCTTCGGCGCGCGTCGCTCGACGACGTGTCGTCCTTCTGCGCCCAGGACGCCCGATGCGGACGGCGGGCCTCCTCCGCGCGCCGCATCTCGCGGACCTTGTCGGTCAGCGAGTCGCGGATCTTCCCGGTGCCTGGCTCGTAGCGGCTCGGGCGGACGACCGGGTTGTAGGGATCGATCGCCGGATCCATGGCCTTCGAGCCGAGCGACTGCTTGAGCGGGCTGAAGACGCGCTGATCGAACGACGTGCGGGGCAGGCGTCCGAACGACATCCCGCGCTCGGGGTCGAGATCGACGTCGGGCGGCGGCTGCAGGCGACGTGGCCCCGCGAGCCCGGTCGCCGGCAGGGCGACGCTCGCGACCGCGAAAGCAGCCACAGCGAGGGTCGTACGAATCCAGCTCTTCATGGTCGAACCGCCTCGACGGCGGCAAGCAGCGTGCCGCCGCCGCTACGCAACCACGGGGGGACGGCTCCGTCGCCGCTGGGCACCGGCGCGACGTCGTGCAGCACCGCAACGACGTTTCGATCGTCATAGAGCTTCCACGAGCTCGCGGCAAGGCGGTGCCGGCCGCGCCGGGGAGGGCAAATTGAAACGCAGGCCGAGAGGATGCAGACTCGTAACGTGCTCCGCATCGCAAGTGCGTTCTCGAGCCACGCCGACACCGCGCAGGCTTGCCGCGACATCGCGGCGGGCCTCGAGGAGCGTCTCGGCTCGAGCCGGGCCGAGGCGGCGATCTTCTTCGCCACCCCCGGTCACGGGCCGGCCTACGGGCGCATCGAGCGGGCGATTCGCGAGATCGCGGGCGTCGGCGAGGTGGTGGGCTGCAGCGCGGCCGGGGTCGTATCCCGGGAAGGCGAGCGCGAGCGCGGCGCCGCCGTGTCGGCGCTCGCGCTGCACGGGGACTTCGCGGTTCGCCGCATCTTCGTCCCGGCCCTGCGCGGCCGCGCCGACGAGGTCGGCAGGGAGCTCGGCCGCGTCGTCGCCTCGCTCGACGCCGAGCCGCGGACGCTGCTCCTGCTGGCCGACAGCTACAACCTCGCCCCCGACGAGCTGCTCGCCGGAGTCGAGAGTGCGGCGCCCGGCACGGTCGTCCTCGGCGCAGGCGCGTCTGAGGACGGCTCGATCGGCGAGACCACGGTGGTCGGCCGCGGCGTCGCGGCTAGCAACGCCGTCGCCGCGCTCGCCATCGGAGGTCTCGACGTCCGCAGCATGGTGACGCAGGGCGGCACTCCCGTCGGTCGCTGGTGGACCGTCACGCGCGCCGAGACCAACCGCATCCTCGAGCTCGAGGGCCGGCCGGCGCTGGAGGTGTTTCTCGCCGAGATCCCCGAGCTGCTACGCGCCGACCTGCGCGAAGCGCTGCGCTGCACGCGCGCGGCGCTGGTCGAGCAGCAGGCCGACGGCGACCAGACGCCGCCGTACGTCGTACGCCGCCTGCTCGGCGCGGACGTCTCGCAGGGCGCGCTGCTGGTCGGCGACGAGGTGATCGCCGGCATGCGCTTCGCGGTGGCGGTGCGTGATCCGGCGGCCGCACGCGAGAGCTTCGCGCGCAACGTCGAGGAGTTCGCCGCCGCCGGTCGCGGGATCGCGGGCGCGCTCTACTTCAACAGCGTCGAGCGCGGCGAGGCGCTGTATGGCATACCCGACCTCGATACGGCGTATCTCCGGCGCTCGCTCGGCGACGTCGAGCTCGCAGGCTTCTTCTCCGGGGCGGAGCTCGCGCCGCTCGGTGGCAGGAACCGCTTCCACCAGTCGTCGGGCGTGCTCGTCGGGTTCGCCGCCGGTTGAACCGCTCAAAAACGGAAGGAGAGCTCGTGCGTGTCGTCGCGGTACCCGTTCTGCAGGACAACTACAGCTACCTCGTCATCGACGAGGCCGAGCGCGTGGCCGGCGTCGTCGACTGCGCGGAGGTCGAGCCGGTGCTCGAAGCTGCGCGGCGCGAGGGCGTGACGCTCACGACGGTGCTGTCGACGCACCACCACTACGATCACGTCGGCGGCAACGAAGAGCTGGCGTCGCGGACGCCGGTGCGCGTCTACGGCAACGCGGAGGACGCGGCCCGCATCCCGCGGCTGACCGACGGTGTGCGCGAGGGCGACACGGTCCGCGTCGGCCGCCTGACGGGGGAGGTCCTCTTCATCCCCGCGCACACGAGCGGGCACATCGCCTACCACTTCCCGCGCGAGCGTGCCGTGTTCACCGGCGACACGCTGTTCGCCGCCGGCTGCGGCAGGCTGTTCGAGGGCGACCCGGCGCAGATGATGGCGTCGCTCGCGAAGCTGAACGCGTTGCCCGAGGACACCAAGGTCTACTGCGGGCACGAGTACACCGTGCGCAACCTCGAGTTCGCGCACCTGCTCGAGCCGACCAATCGGGCGATCGCCGACAAGCTCGAGTGGGCACGGTCGCGCCGCGCGCAGGGTCAGCCTACCGTTCCGAGCACGATCGCCTCCGAGCGGGCCACGAACCCCTTCCTGCGCACGGCGAGCGCGGAGCTCCGTGCCTCGGTGCAGGCGCGCATCCCGGCCGTCGACGACGACGACGTCAAGATCTTCGCCGGGACCCGCAGGCTCAAGGACGAGTTCTGATCCGAGCGACGCCACAGCAGGCGATCGCGCGCATCCCGCCGAACGCCCGCGTCGTGCTCCCGCACGGCTGCATCGAGCCGCTGTCTCTCTACGAGGCGCTCGCGGCCTCGCGCGGCCATCCCTCGGCGCCACCGACGCTCTACGGCGGCCTTCAGTTCGGCGACTACGCGTTTCTCGGCCCGGGGCTGTCCGGTGAGGCGGCCGACGTGGGCGGCCTCGGCCCGGGCTATCGCTACGTCACCTGGCAGGTGGGCCCGCGCATCCGTCATCTCGTTCGCGGCGGACGCATCGGGATCCTGCCGCTTCGCTTCCGCGACATCCCGCGCGTTTTCGGCCCGGGCGGCCGCCTCGCAGCGGACGTCGCGATGATCCAGTGCTCGCCGCCGCGCGACGGCACGGTGAGCCTCGGCATCTCGTGCTCGATCTTCCCGAGCGTCATTGCGGCCGCGAAGCTGGTGATCGCCGAGATCCACCCGGACATGCCGCCGACGCAGGGCTGCAGCGAGGTCCCCGCCGATCTCATCGACGTCGCGGTCGATGCGACGGGCCCGCTCGGCACGCTCGCGCGGGCGGTGCCCGACGAGGTCGACGAGCGGATCATCGAGCACGTCCTGCGCCTCGTGCCGGAGGACGGGTGGGTGCAGCTGGGCGTCGGTGCGATCCCGGATGCGCTCCTGACCCGGCTGCACGAGATCCCGGGGGCGAGTCTGCACTCCGGCATGCTGACCGACGGGCTCGCGGATTTCCTCGCCGCGGCGCCGTCCGCGGCGCGCGTCGTCACGGGGGAGATCGAGGGCTCGCACGAGATGTACCGGCGCGCCGCCGACGACCCGCGCGTCAGCTTTCAGCCGACCACCGTCATCCACGACGTGCCGCACCTCGCGCAGCTCGAGCGCTTCGTTTCGATCAACTCGGCGATCGAGGTCGACCGCGACGGCCAGGTGAACGGCGAAACCATCGACGGCGTGCAGGTGAGCGGCGTCGGCGGCAGCCTCGATTTCGTCGAGGCGGCGCGCTACTCGGCCGGCGGGCGCTCGGTGATCGCGCTGCGCTCGACGGCGAAGGGCCGCTCGCGGATCGTCGCCCGGCTGGCCGCCGGCGCGGCCGTCACCGTGCCGCGCTTCGCGGTCGACGCGGTGGTGACCGAGCATGGCGTCGCCGAGCTCACGGGGCTCGACCTCGACGAGCGGGCCGAGGCGCTGATCGAGATCGCGGCGCCCGAAGCGCGCGCCGAGCTGCGCGAGCTCGCAGGCGCGAGACACGGAGGTTGAGGCGATGGCAGAGATCGAGGTGAGCCAGGAGGACGGGATCTGCACGATCCTCCTCAACCGACCCGAGCGCCGCAATGCGTTGACGATCCCGATGATGGAGGAGCTCGGCCGGCGTCTCGCCGCGATCGCGAAGGACGAGTCGGTGCGCGTGGTCATCCTCACCGGCGCCGGGAGCGTCTTCTGCTCGGGCCTCGATCTCGCGGCGATGGATGCGTCGCCGACCGAGCCGGCCCTCGAAGGCGCGCTGGTGACCGACGTCCTGAAGCCGCTCGAGCGGCTGCCGCAACCGACCATCGCGGCGATGAACGGCGACGGGCTCGCCGGCGGCTGCGAGCTGGCGCTGCACTGCGACGTCCGCATCGCGACCACCGAGACGCGACTCGGCATGCCGGTCGCACGCATCGGCATCGTGGTCCCGTACCCGCTCATCCTGAAGCTGCTCGACACCGCCGGCGCCCCGGTCACGAGCGAGCTGCTGTTCACGGCGGAGCCGTTGTCGGCGGAGCGGGCGCATGCGCTCGCGATGATCAACAGGGTGGTGCCGCGCGACGAGCTCATGCCGGCCGCGCGAACGATGGCGCAGGCGATCGCCGGCAACGCGCCGCTCGCAGTCCGCGCGATGAAGCAGGCGATCCTCGCCGGCCGCACGCAGCGCACAGAGGAGGCTCCTCGGGACGTGCGTCAGGCGGCGGAGCGCGCACGCACCAGCGAGGACGCGCGCGAGGGGCTGCGAGCGATCAACGAGAAGCGGCGGCCGCGGTTCCGCGGCCGCTAGCAGCCTGGACGCCCGCCACAGCGGCTCGTGACGCGGCGCTATGCCGGTCCGCGTTGCTCGAGCAGGGCACGGACCTCGGCTGCGTCCGTGATCGGCGTGGAGCAGGTGAACCCGCGACACACGTAGGCCGCGGCGTGGCCGTCGAGGGGGTGCTTGTCGCGCAGCACCTCGGGCCCGCCCGCCGCGGCTCGTTCGTCCGGATCAGCGACCAGCACGGACTTGTTCGGCAGGTAGACGCTGCGTGCCGCGTCGAGCAGCGCGCGCGTGTCGGCAGCGTCGCGCCTGCCGGCGACGACCACGTCGACGGGCCCGCGCAGGTAGTCGTCGAGCACGCCGAGGAGGTACGCCGTGCCGAAGGGCTGCTTCTCCATCTGCGTACCGAACAGGTGCAGCGCTGCCTCGGCCACCTCGCGGGGGCGCGGGTCGGCCGTCAGGTGGGCGAGACGCAGCAGGGTCTCGATCGCGACGGCGTTGCCCGACGGCAGCGAGCCGTCGAACAGGACCTTCGGGCGGTCGACGAGCCGCTCGTGGTCGCGCGCCGTGAAGAAGAAGCCGCCGTGCTGCTCGTCGAGGAAGTCCGACAGCAGCAGATCGCCCAGGCGGCGCGCGCGCTCGAGGTGGAGGACGTCGCCGGACGCCTCGTAGAGATCGAGGCTCGCCGCGGCGAAGAACGCGTGGTCATCGAGGTACGCCGGGTAGCGCGCGACGCCGTCCTTCCATGTGCGGAGCAAGCGGCCGTCGGGACGCGTCAGCCGAGCGTCGAGGAACGACGCCGCTCGACGCGCCGCCTCGAGCAGGCGAGGGTCTCCGAGCACCATCGCACCGCGGACGAAGGCGCGGATCGCGAGCGCATTCCAGCTCGTCAGGACCTTCTCGTCCCGTCCCGGCTGCGGGCGTAGCTCGCGTGCGGCGAGGAGCTTGCGCCGGCTGCTCTCGATGATCGCCTCGAGCTCGTCCCCTCCGCGCCGGAACAGGCGCGCGAGCTCGTCGGTCGTGAGCTTGACGTGCAGGATGCTCTTGCGCTCGCTGTGGCCGGGCTCGGCGAAGTAGCCGACCTCGGCGACCTGGTAGTACCGGCTGACGACCTCGGCGGCGTCGGCGTCGAGCAGCGCGCGAATCTCCTCGATCCGCCAGAGGTAGGTCTTTCCCTCTTCGCCTTCCGTGTCGGCGTCTTGCGTCGAGTAGAAGCCGCCGTCCGGGTGGGTCATCTCGCGCAGCAGGTAGTCGAGCGTCTCGCTCGCGACGCGGCGGTACAGCGGATCGCCGGTCGCCACGTGGGCGTCGAGGTAGAGCGGAACGAGCTGCGCGTTGTCGTACAGCATCTTCTCGAAGTGCGGCACGAGCCAGTGGGCATCCACCGAGTAGCGATGGAAGCCGCCGCCGAGCTGGTCGTAGATGCCGCCGCGCGCCATCGACGTGAGCGTGCGCGTGACGGCGGTGCGTAGCTCGTCGCGTCCGGTCGCCTGGTGCTGGCGGAGGAAGAGCGCGAAGACCGGGACGTTCGGGAACTTCGGCGCGTCGCCGACGCCGCCGTTCTCCCAGTCGACGTGCTGCAGCAGGCGGTCGGCGGCGGAGCGCACCGTCTCGGGTCGCAGGGCATCGAGCTTGGCCTCGAACGTCGAGATGCTGGCGAGGCCGTCCATGAGCTGCTGCGTCGCACGCTCGACCTCGCCGCGGCTGTCGCGATAGGCGCGCGCGATCGCCTCGAGGACGCGAGGGAAGCCCGGCCGGCCGTAGCGGTCCTCGGGCGGGAAGTAGGTGCCGCCGTAGAACGGCTTTCCCTCCGGCGTCAAGAACACGGTCAGCGGCCAGCCGCCGGAGCCGGTCAGCATCTGGACGGCGTTCATGTAGATGGTGTCGAGGTCGGGCCGTTCCTCGCGGTCGACCTTCACGTTCACGAAGCTCGCGTTCATCTGCGCGGCGATGTCCTCGTCCTCGAAGGACTCGCGCTCCATGACGTGACACCAGTGGCAGGCGGAGTAGCCGATCGAGAGCAGGATCGGCTTGTCCTCGCGCCGTGCGCGCTCGAGCGCCTCCTCGCCCCAGGGGTACCAGTCGACCGGGTTGAACCGGTGCTGCTGCAGGTAGGGGCTCGACTCCTTCGCCAGCCGATTCTCGCGGTGGCCCATGGAGCGAGCTTACGGCAAGGCCCGCGAGCGGAGAAGTCGTGCCGCCCGCGGGTGCGAGCGCGTCGTCAGGGCGCGCTCACGAGCGGCGGGCTCAGGATGCGATCGTCGGCTCGAGCGAGGCGGCGAGGACGAGCGCGTTGAACAGCAGGTCCCACTGGCCATCGCGCGCGTAGTCGTCGAGGTCCTGCTCCGCCCAGCCGAACGGCTGGCGCGCGTCCTCCCAGAGCTCGACTGCGTGGCCTGATACGTAGAACCTGCGTCGCTCGGTCGTGGTGCTCATCGCGCTCTCCGAAGGAGTCCTCGCGTCAAGACAGCAGGGTCGCGCCGTCGCGGTCGTCGACGTCGACGTGCGCGCCGCTGTAGCTCCCGCGCAGGCGGACCCGGCCGCTGTTGATCATGTGGATCACGGTGGCAACGACCTCGTCTTCCGATCGGGCGAAATCGGAGACGGCGGAAACGAGCTCGCGCAGCGTGACGGTCAGGGTCATGTGCCTTCCTCCCGCGGGCGCCAGTCAGCAAGCGCCGTACCACGGACGTCCGCAAGCCGAGGAGGCCCTGAACCCGAGCCGGCGCGAGCTCTCCGAGCGCGGCAGAAGCTGCGCGAAACTGCTTGCGGAGTCGCGAGCCGTGGCGGGGTGGCAAAGATTTGACGGCGCGCCGCCAAGCGTCACCCGTCGGCGCGTGGAGCGGAGGCGGGAGCGCGGCCCCCCGCCTCCGCGGCGTCAGCTGAGCTCCTTGCTGGAGTAGCCGAGGATGCGGCGCGCGACGATCAGCATGTTGATCTGCTGCGTGCCCTCGAAGATGTCGTTGATCTTCGCATCGCGCATCCACTTCTCGAGCAGCAGCTTGCGCGAGTAGCCGAGCGGCCCGAGGAACTCGACCGCCTTCTGCGTGACGCGTGTGACGGCGAGGCCCGCCTTGGCCTTGGCCATCGACGCCTCGAGGTTGTTGCGCTTGCCGCGGTCCATCATCCAGGCCGCACGCCAGGTGAGCAGACGCGCCGCGTGCAAGTCGCTCTCGATCTCCATGAAGTCGCGCTCGATCGCGGTCAGCTTCGACGGCGCGAGGCCATAGCGAATCGTGATGCCGGCGCGCTCCAGCGCCTCGCGCGCGAAGTCGAGGGCCGCTCGGCCGATGCCGAGCGCGCTCGCGGCCACCAGCGGGCGCGTCGCGTCGAAGGTCGCCATGGCGCCCTTGAAGCCCTCGGTCGAGGTCTTCACCTCGGCCGAGCCGAGGATGTTGTCGAGCGGGATCCTGCAATCCTCGAACACGATCATCGCCGTGTCCGAGGCGCGGATGCCGAGCTTGTTCTCGACCTTGATCACCTTCATGCCGGGCGTGTGCGCCGGCACGACGAAGGACTTGATGCCCGCACGCCCGGCGCTCTTGTCGACCGTCGCCCACACGACGACGAAGCCGTCCGACTTCTCGGCTGCCATCAAGCCCGACGTGCAGTAGATCTTGGTGCCGTTCAGCACCCACTGATCTCCGTCGCGGACCGCGGTCGTCTGGATCGCGGCGCTGTCCGAGCCGCAGTGCGGCTCGGTGATCGCCATGGCCCCCCACTTGGGCTCGCCGCCCTTGAACGGCGCGAGGAAGCGCTGCTTCTGCTCGGGTGTTCCGGCCGCGAGCACGGCCGCGCCGCCGAGCCCGGCGTTGGGGATCGTCAGGTAGAGACCGGCGTCGCCCCACGACAGCTCCTCGATGTTGACGCACGAGGCGAGGTTGCCCTCCTTGACGCTGCCGCTCGCGAGGGCCGAGTCCTTGCTGTCCTTGGCGTTGCCGAAGGAGCTGCCGGCCGAGACGCTCCACATCATGTTGAGGAACTCGGTGGGCTTCTCGTGCTCGCGCTCGTCGTACTCGCGCGAGATCGGGCGCATCACCTGGTCGGCCAGCATGTGGATCATCTGCCGGGAGTTCTGGATCGCCGGCGAAAGCTCGAAGTCGATCATGGTGCACCTCGTCGATCGTCGCTCAGACGATCGCCATTCCCTCGAAGGACGTGAAACCGCGGGCGTTTCGCAGCCAGAGCTCGACCGGATGGTCGCGTACGTAGCCGTGCCCGCCGAGCACCTGCACGGCGTTGTCGGCCACCTTGAGGACCATGTTGCTCGCGTAGCGCTTCGCGAGGATCGCCTCGCGGCTCGCTGGCCGGGCCTGGTCGAGCAGCCACGCCGCCTCCCACAGCAGCAGGCGGGCGGCGTCGATCTCGATCGCCATCTCGGCCAGGATGAAGGCGATCGCCTGCTTCTGCGCGATCGCGACGCCGAACGCCTTGCGCTCCTTCGCGTAGTCGCGCGCGTACTCGAACGCGCCGCGTGCCATGCCGACCGCGAGCGACCCGAGCGCGATGCGGCTCAGGTTCAAGACGCGCTCGACGTCCGCGCCGCGCTCGCCGCCGAGGCGGGCCGCAGCCGGTAGGCGGACGCTCTCGAAGCTGACCTCGTACGTCGCGAGAGCCTTGAGCCCCATGTTCTTCTCGCGCTCGCCGACGGTCACGCCGGGGCTCGCCCGGTCGACCAGGAACGCGGCCGGCGCATCGCCCTGCTGCGCGATGACGAGCATCGCCTCGGACTCCTCCGCGAGCGGCACGAAGCACTTGGTGCCGTTCAGCACGAAGCCGCCGTTCTCGGGCGTGGCGGTGGTCGCGAACTGCGTGGTGTCGAAGTCGATGCGCGGCTCGACGACGGCCGCGGTCGCGGCGCGGAAGCTCTGTGCGAACGACGGCAGGTACTTCGCGCGCTGCTCCGGCGTGCCCGCCTCGAGCAGCGGGTAGACCAGCAGGCGCGGCGCGAGCAGCTGGAGCGCGATGGAGACGTCGCCCCAGCCGAGCTCCTCGGCGACGATCGCTCCCGTCACCGTCGAGCGCTGCTCGCCGAAGCCGCCGTGCTCCTCGGGAATCGCCGAGCTCACCAGACCGAGCTCGAAGCCCTTGTCGGCCAGCCCGCTCGGGATCGAGCCGGTCTCGTCGGCGTCGCGGGCGGCCGGACGGATCTCGGCGCGCGCGAAGCTCGCCACGGTCTCCTGGACGAGCTTCTGATCCTCGGTCAACTCGAGGTCAAACATTCTTTCCTCCGGAAGCTCGCCTGCCGCCGGCCCTGGGCGGGGCCAGCCAGGCGAGGAATTGCTCCACGTGGACGTCGAGCGAGCGCGCGAGGTCGATGCGCTCGGGGTCCTGATAGTACTGGATCTCGGCGCCGAGGATGCCGCTGACGAAGCTCTCCGCCGCAACCGCGGCATCGACGTCGGCGCGGAAGAGGCGGCTCTCCTGCCCCTGCCGGATCAAGTGACGGTGGAAGCTGCGGAAGCGGTGCAGCATCTCGCGGAACTCGCTCGACAGCGCCGCGTTGGTGTCGAGCGCCTCCACCATCAGCGTCAAGATGAAGCGCCGGTGGTTGTCCTGGATGGCGTTCTGCGCGCAGATGCGCGCGATGCGGCGCAACGCCTCGGCGGGATCGGAAGCGCGACCGACGCGCTCGACCACGTGCTGCTCGAAGGCGCCGATGCGCTCCTTCACCGCCTCGAAGAGGAGCTGCTCCTTGTCGCGGAAGTGGTAGTAGAGCGCGCCCTTGGTGACGCCGGCGGCGCGCGCGATGCGGTCGATCGACGTCCCGGCGTAGCCGTAGCGGGCGAAGCAGTCGATCGCGATCGCCATCAGCCCGGGCCGGCCGCGGAAGGCCCGGCGGGCAGCGGCCGGCTCCGTCGCCATACTGAACGTTTAGTAGGCGGCGCAGCCCGCTGTCAAGCTTGAAGGGTGAGCGAGCCGCCCGTACAGAGAACCCTGTAGCGGGTCGTGGGCCGTGGTGGAGTGGCGGCGAGGGGGTTTTGCCGTGGCCAAGGTCGGAGAAGTCTTACGCCAGACGCGGGAATCGCGGAGCTTGTCGCTCGACGAGGTGCGCAGCGCGCTCGGGATCCCGATGCACTACCTCCAGGCGATGGAGAGCGGCAGCACCAGCCTGGTGGCGGACGAGTTCTACCTCATCCCGTTTCTCCGTCGTTACGCGGAGTACCTGGAGCTCGACCCGGCGTCGACGGTGGCCCAGTTCCTGGGCGAGGCGGCGCGCGAGGAGGCCCGCGCGCCGGAGCCGAGCGCGCTCGGCGCCGGCGGCCGGGGCTCCTGGCTGGTCGGCGGGATCGTCGGCGTGGCCGTGGTGGCGGTCGCGCTCTGGTTCCTGTTCTCGGCGAGCTGACGCGGGCGCGCGCGGCGAGGGCGGCCCCGCGTCACATGAACACGCCGCCGTCGATGCGCAGGATCTTGCCGGTGATGAAGCTCGCGTCGTCCGAGACGAGGAACACCGCCGCGGCGCCGATGTCCTCGGGCTGGCCGATACGGCCGAGCGGGATCGTGCCGACGACCCCCTCGCCGAGCGCCTTCACCAGCCGGTCGCCCATGTCGCTCGCCACCATGCCGGGAGCGATGCAGTTGACGCGCTTGCGTTCCGGCGCGAGCTCCTTCGCGAGCACCTTGACGAGCGCGTTCGCGCCCGCCTTCGCGACGTAATACGGCGCGCCGTAGGGCGCGCACAGGTCGGCGCCGATCGACGAGACGACGAGGACGCTTCCCCGCGGCTTGAGCAGCGGAACGCCGGCCTTGCAGGTGTGGAACACGCCGTCGAGGTCGACGCCGAGCACCTGACGCCAGTACGCGGGGTCCATGTCGGCGACCGACGCCGGACGCGAGGCGACGCCGGAGTTGGCGACGACGACGTCGAAGCCGCCGAAGTCGTTCCCGGCAGCGGCGAACATCGACGCCACCGCGCCCCAGTCGGCAACGTCCGCCTGGTAGACTTCGGCGCGGCGCCCGAGGGCGCGTACCTGCTGCGCGGTCTCGCGTGCAGCGGCTTCGTCGCGGCGGTAGTTGATGGCCACGTCGGCGCCCTCGCGCGCGAATGCGAGCACGATGCCGCGGCCGATGCCGCGCGAGCCGCCCGTGACGATCGCCGTCTTCCCTGCGAGCCTCATCCCGCGGATATGCCACGAGCTGCGCGGGCGCGAAAGCTCAAGGCGCGGAGGCGACGCGACGATAGACCGCATGAGTGGACGCTGGCGGGGGAGTGAAGCGGAAGACCGCGCGCGCGCGACGCAAGCCGCACGCAACGGCCGCGGTCGAGCTTGCGCGCGAGGAGCGGCTCGAGCCCGGGCGTCTCGGCGACGACGTCGAGGCGTTCCGCAGCGCGCTCGCGGCCCGCGTCATCGGCCAGCAGCCCGCAGTCGACGCGGTGACGGAGGCGTATCAGATCTTCCGGGCAGGGCTGGCGAGCCCCGACCGGCCGCTGGGCTCCTTCCTCTTCCTCGGCCCGACCGGGACGGGCAAGACGAATCTCGTCGAGGCGATCGCCGACGTCTGCTTCGAGGACCGCCGTGCGATGCTCAAGGTGGACTGCGCCGAGTTCAGCCACAGCCACGAGGTCGCGCGCCTGATCGGCTCGCCGCCGGGCTACCTCGGGCACCAGGAGACGAATCCCTACCTCTCGACGAGCAACGTGGTGCGCTACCAGACCGCGGCGTTCCCCTTCACGCTGCTGCTGTTCGACGAGATCGAGAAGGCGAACGACGCGCTCTGGCAGCTCCTGCTCGGCATCCTCGACAAGGCGCGTCTGACACTCGGCAACAACAAGGAAGTCGACCTGTCGAGCTGCTTCATTTTCTTGACGAGCAACATCGGCAGCCGCTCGGTGAGCGACATCCTCGCGCCGTCTCTGGGGTTCGGCGCGACGGGCAGCGAGCCCGAGGAGCGCGTGCAGCGGCGCATCGAGGACGCGGTGCTGTGGTCGGCGAAGCGGACGTTCTCGCCGGAGTTCATGAACCGGCTCGACCACAAGATCGTATTCCACCGGCTCGATGCGGGACAGCTCGAGCTGATCCTCGACCTCGAGCTCGCCAAGATCGAGCAGCGCCTCGCGCGACGCGGCGAGCCGATCCGCTTCCGCTACAGCGAGCGGGCCCGGCGCCGGCTGCTCGAGGAGGGGACCGACTCGGAGCACGGCGCGCGCCCGCTGAAGCGCGTCCTCGAGCGACGGATCGTGTTCCCGCTCGCGCGGCTCCTCGCGTCCCGGCAGCTCGTCGGTGGCGAGACGGTCGCGATCGACTGGCGCGACGGCGTGCCGGAAGCGGAGTTCGTGCTCACCGCCCCGCGCCACCTGGTGGCGAGCGTCGGCTGAGCGCGCCGCTGTCGATGCAGCGCGGTCTGCTCCCGAGCCTGGCGTCGAGCTAGCGGATCGCCGTGGCGCCGGCCCGTGTCGCTCCGGTGCCGCCACGCGTCGCGACCGCCTGACGGTTGAGTGCGCGCGACAGGGCGGACTGCAGGTCCACGATCTCCGGGCTCTCGGCCGCCGTGCGCCCGAGCGCGTGGCGCAGCCGCTCCTCGGCCGCCTTCGCGCGGGCGACGTCGATCTCGTCCGCGAACTCCGCCGTGTCGGCGAGCACCGTGACCACGTCGTCGAGCACCTCGAGGATGCCGCCGGACAGCGCGACGTAGCGATCGACGCCGTTCTTGCGGAAGCGCAGCTCGCCCGTGCCGAGCGCGGTCAGAAAGTTCACGTGCTGCGGCAGCACGCCGAACTCGCCGAGAACGCCCGGCGCGTAGACCTCCTCGACCTCCGTGTCGAGGAGCAGCCTCTCGGTGGTGACGAGCAGGAGCCGCATGGCGCGGATCAGGCGGCGAGGCGCTTCGCCGCGGCGAGCGCGTCGTCGATCGTGCCGACCATGTAGAACGCCTGCTCGGGGATGTTGTCGTGCTTGCCCGACACGAGCTCCTTGAAGCCCTGGATGGTGTCGGCGAGCTTGACGTACACGCCCTTGGTGCCGGTGAAGGCCTCGGCGACGTGGAACGGCTGCGAGAGGAACTTCTGGATCTTGCGCGCGCGCGAGACGATGAGCTTGTCCTCTTCCGACAGCTCGTCCATGCCGAGGATGGCGATGATGTCCTGCAGGTCCTTGTAGCGCTGCAGCACTTCCTGTACTTGACGCGCGACCGAGTAGTGCTCCTCGCCGACGACGTTCGGATCGAGAATCCGCGAGGTCGAGTCGAGCGGGTCGACGGCGGGGTAGATGCCGAGCTCCGCGATCTGCCGCGACAGCACGGTGGTCGCGTCCAGATGGGCGAACGTCGTCGCGGGCGCCGGATCGGTGAGGTCGTCGGCGGGCACGTAGATCGCCTGCACCGACGTGATCGAGCCCTTGCGCGTCGTCGTGATGCGCTCCTGCAGCTCACCGAGGTCGGTCGACAGCGTCGGCTGGTAGCCGACCGCGCTCGGCATGCGGCCGAGGAGCGCCGACACCTCCGAGTTCGCCTGCGTGAAGCGGAAGATGTTGTCGATGAAGAGCAGCACGTCCTTGCCCTCGTCGTCGCGGAAGTACTCCGCGACCGTGAGGGCGGACAGCGCCACGCGGGCGCGTGCGCCGGGCGGCTCGTTCATCTGGCCGTACACCAGCGCCGCCTTCGAGATGACGCCCGACTCCTTCATCTCGAGCCACAGGTCGTTGCCTTCGCGCGTGCGCTCGCCGACGCCGGCGAACACCGAGTAGCCGCCGTGCTGGCGTGCGACGTTGGCGATCAGCTCCTGGATGAGGACCGTCTTGCCGACGCCGGCGCCGCCGAACAGCCCGATCTTGCCGCCGCGCGCGTACGGCGCCAGCAGGTCGACGACCTTGATGCCGGTCTCGAACGCCTGCACCTCGGTCGCCTGGTCGGTGAACTCCGGCGTCTCGCGGTGGATCGGATACCGCTTGGTCGACTGGATCGGCCCACCCTCGTCGACCGGCTCGCCGATGACGTTCATGATGCGGCCGAGCGTCGCTTCGCCGACCGGCACGGTGATGCCCGTACCCGTGTCGATCGCCTCGATGCCGCGCACGAGGCCCTCGGTGGCGTCCATCGCGACGCAGCGTACGGTGCGCTCGCCCAGGTGCTGCGCGACCTCGACGATGAGGTTCCCTTCCTCGTCGCCCAGCGCCGGGTTGGTGATCTTGAGCGCGTTGTAGATCGGCGGAAGCGTGCCGTTCTCGAACTCGACATCGACCACGGGTCCGATGACCTGCGTGATGCGACCCACATTCTCCGTTGCTGCCATCCGTGCTTTCTCCGTCGCGACCCGCCGCCGGCGGACCGTTGCTATCCTTTGAGCGCCTCGGCGCCGCCGATGATCTCCATCAGCTCCTTGGTGATCGCGGCCTGGCGGGCGCGGTTCATCTCGAGGGTGAGCCGGTCGATCATCTCCGACGCGTTGCGCGTCGCAGAGTCCATGGCGGTCATTGCGGCGGCCTGCTCGCTCGCGCCGGCCTCGAGCAGGCCGTGCAGGATGCGCACCTCGAGCAGGCGCGGCAGCAGGTAGCCGATGATCTCCTTGGGACCGGGCTCGAACAGGTAGTCCAGCGACGAGCGCTGCGGCACCTCCTCCGCGTGACGCTCGAAGGGCAGCAGCCGCTCGACCGTGGGCACCTGTGACAGCGCCGAGCGGAACTGGCTGTAGATCAGGAAGACCGCGTCGTACTCGCCGTCGAGGAAGCGCCGCGCCGTCTCGCGCGCGAGGTCGCGTGCGAGCGGGGCCGTCTCGAGCACGGACGGCATCGCATGATGGCCGATGCTGGGACGTCCGTGACGGCGGAGGGCGTCCGCGCCCTTGCGTCCGACGGTCTCGAAGGCGAGCGTCAAGGACGCGTTGTCGCGGACGAAGGCCTCGGTGTTGCGCACCAGGTTCGCGTTGTAGCCGCCGCGCAGGCCGCGGTCGCTCGTGACGACGACGAGCAGCGCGCGCTGGATCGTCTGCGGAACGCGCAGCAGCGGGTGTGCGTCGTCCGGCAGCCGGCTCACCAGGTGCGTGACGATGCCCTCGAGCTTCTCCGCGTACGGGCGCGCGGCGAGCGCCGCCGCCTGCGCACGGCGCAGCTTCGCGGCGGCGACCATCTTCATCGCCTTGGTGATCTGCTGCGTGCTGCGCACCGTCGTGATGCGCTTCCGGATCGCCTTGAGGCTGGCCATTACTTGACGAAGACCTGCTTGAACTCCTCGATCGCGGACGTGATGCGCCGCTTGAGATCGTCGGAGAGCTCGCGCTGCGACGCGATGTCCTTGAGGAGGGAGTGGTGCTTGCCCTCGACGTAGGCGAACAGCTCGTGCTCGAAGTGGCTGATCGCCGACTCCGGCAGGTCGTCGAGGAAGCCGTTGGTTGCGGCGAACAGGATCAGCACCTGCTTCTCGACCGGAAGCGGCTCGTACTGCTTCTGCTTCAGCACCTCGACCATGCGGCTGCCGCGGGCGAGCTGGCGCTGG
Source organism: Thermodesulfobacteriota bacterium (assembly GCA_040755575.1). Classification (GTDB taxonomy): domain Bacteria; phylum Desulfobacterota; class Binatia; order UBA12015; family UBA12015; genus DATCMB01. The sequence goes on along the minus strand of JBFMAS010000191.1, from coordinate 6,354 downwards.
GTGGCGGCGTCGAGGTCGGAGCCGAACTGCGCGAAGGCCGCGAGCTCGCGGTACTGCGCCAGGTCGAGGCGCAGCGTGCCGGCGACCTGGCGCATCGCCTTGACCTGCGCCGAGCCGCCGACACGGCTCACCGAGATGCCCGGGTTCACGGCGGGACGGACGCCGGAGTAGAAGAGGTCCGTCTCGAGGAAGATCTGGCCGTCGGTGATCGAGATGACGTTGGTCGGGATGTAGGCGGACACGTCGCCGGCCTGGGTCTCGATGATCGGCAGCGCGGTCAGCGAGCCGCCGCCGCGCTCCTCGGAGAGCTTCGCCGCGCGCTCGAGGAGCCGCGAGTGCAGGTAGAACACGTCGCCGGGATACGCCTCGCGGCCCGGCGGGCGGCGGAGCAGCAGCGAGAGCTGTCGGTAGGCGACCGCCTGCTTGGACAGGTCGTCGTAGATGACCAGCGCATGCTGCGCGTTGTCGCGGAAGTACTCGCCCATCGCGCAGCCGGAGTAGGGCGAGATGAACTGCAGCGGCGCCGACTCGGACGCCGTCGCGGCGACGACGATCGTGTAGTCCATCGCGCCGTAGCGCGACAGCTTGTCGACGACCTGCGCGACCGTCGACCGCTTCTGGCCGATCGCGACGTAGATGCACGTCACGTCGCCGCCGCGCTGGTTGATGATGGTGTCGATCGCGATCGCGGTCTTGCCGGTCTGACGGTCGCCGATGATCAGCTCGCGCTGCCCGCGCCCGATCGGGATCAGGGCGTCGATCGCCTTGAGGCCCGTCTGCAACGGCTGCTTGACGGGCATGCGCTCGACGATCCCGGGCGCCTTGAGCTCGATGCGCCGCGTCTCCTTGGCCTTGATCTCGCCCTTGCCGTCGATCGGCTGGCCGAGCGCGTTGACCACGCGGCCGCGCAGCTCGGGACCGACGGGCACCTCGGCGATGCGGCCGGTGCGCCGGACCTCGTCCCCCTCGCCGATCGCCTGGTACTCGCCGAACAGCGCCGCGCCGACGTTGTCCTCCTCGAGGTTCAACACCATGCCGTAGACCGAGTGCGGGAACTCGAGCAGCTCGCCGACCGCCGCGCGCTCGAGGCCGTAGATGCGGGCGATGCCGTCGCCGGTCGAGAGGACCGTGCCGGTTTCGCGCACCTCGAGCGACTTGGTGTAGTCCTTCAGTTGCTGGCGAATGATGTCGCTGATCTCTGCGGCGCGAATCGCCATCTGCTGCGTCTCCTTCCGAAACCTTCTTTTGCGAACTGGGGCGGCGAATCTGTTTCCGCGCGGGCGCGCGGCGCTCGCTCAGCCCGGCGAAACCTCGCGGGCCATCGAGCGGGCCAGGTGCGTGAGCTGGGTCCGGGCGCTGCCGTCGTAGACGCGGCCCTCGATCTCGACCGAGACACCGGCGATCAGCGTCGGGTCGACCTCGACCGACACGAGCACCTTCTTCTTGCTGACCCGCTCGAGCACCGAGCGGATCTCGTCGAGGCTCGCGTCGCCGAGCGGCGCCGCCGCGCGCACCACGGCGCGCACGCGGCCGAGCGAGCGGTCGACGAGCGTCTGGTAGGCGTGGACGATGCCCGCGAACTGGTCGAGCCGGTTGCGCTCGGCCAGCAGCGCCAGGAAGTTGCGCGTCAGCTCCGAGAGGTCGATCGACTCGGCGAGCCGGCCGACCAGGCCCCGCCGGGCGCCGACGGCGAGATTCGGGGACGCGAGCGCGGCCGCGACGTCCGGATCGGCGAGCCAGGCGGCGACGCGATCGAGCTCCTCGGCGGTCTTCTCGAGGCGGTTCTGCTCGGCCGCGACGCTCGCCAGAGCACGCGCGTAGCGCTTTGCGACGGCGCCGGTCACGAGCCCGCCTCCACGCCGCCGCCGTTGCGCGACGCAGCTTGCGTGTCGGCGATGAACTCCTTGACGAAGCGCTGCTGGTCGTCGGGCGTGAGCTGCTTCGCGACCAGCTCGGCTGCGACCCGGGTGATGAGCTGCGCGGCGTCTTCCTGAAGAAGCCGCCGTGCGCGCGCCACCTCCTGATCGGCGACCAGGCGTGCATCGGTGCGGATGCGCTCGGCGGTCCGCTTCGCGTTCTCGAGCACGTGCTCCGCCTCGAGACGCGCGATCTCCATCAGCTCGTCACGCGCCCGCGCGGCCTCGGCCTCGACGTTGCGCAGCTTGGTCTCGAACTCGGCGCGCAGCGCTTCCGCTTCGGCGTGCGCGCGCGCCGCCGCCTCGAGCGACGACACCACCGCCGCCCGCCGCTCCTTCAGATACTTGACCAGCGGCGGCCACGCGAAGCGGCGGATGATGTACGCGTAGATCGCGAAGTTGACCATCGCGAGGATGGTCATCGTCCATGACGGGCCGTGCTCGCCTTCGTCGCCGCCTGTGGCGGCGAACGAGATCACCGGTACGGCGACGACGAGCGCCGCGCCGACGATCGACTGGAGACGGCGACGCGCGCTCATGCGCGTGCCACCTGGCGCCCCAGGATCTTCTCGGCGGCGAGCTGCGCGATCGCGGTCGCCTGGTCGTGCAGCGTGACGCGCGCGGCGGCGGACTCCTTGTCTACGCGCTCGCGGACCTCGTCGAGCAGCCGGGCGGCGTCGGCGCGCGCCTCGGCGAGCAGCGTCTGCTCGGTGTGCTCGGCCTCGCGGCGGATCTTCTCGCCGGCGGCGCTGCCCGCGTGCCGCGCCTTTTCGAGCGTCGCGTCGAGCTCGTCCTTCAGCGCCCGCGCCTCCTCCTGCATGCGGGCGGCCTCGGCCAGCGCGCCGCTCGTCCGCTTGGCGCGCTCGGCGAGCACCGCCTGCGTCGGCTGCAGGACGAGCTTCGAAAGGATGGCCGCGAAGACGAGAAATGCGACCACCATCAGGTAGAAGGTCTGTGCGGGAGGAAGCTCGAGCATTTCTGCGACTTTCGCTGCGATTCGTTTCCCCGTCTCGCTGGTCGCGGACGCGGCACGCACGCGAAGCGCGGCGCCCGGGAGCGTCCGCTCCGGACCGGCGCCGGTTCGGCGCGAGATGGTTGACGAAGGAGTTCTTCTTACTTGGCTTCTGCCTTCAGCACGGCGGGCTGTGCGGGTTCCGCCGCGCGCTCTTCCTTGGCGAGCAGGGTCACCTTGCGCTCGGCGCGGCTCTCGGCGGCGCCCATCGAGCAATGACCCTCGAACACGACGCCCTCCTCGATCACCAGGCTCGGCGTCGTGACGTTGCCGTAGAGACGTCCCGGGGCACGGATCTCGAGCTTCTTGGTGGCGTTGATGTCGCCGGTGACCTTGCCGTGGATGATCACGGTGCCGCCGTTGATCTGCGCGTTGAGCAGGGCCGACTCGCCGATCAGCAGCGTGTCGTTGGCGATGATCTCGCCCTCCACCTGCCCCTCGATCCGCGCCGTGCCCTCGAAGGCGATCTTGCCCGAGATCCGCGTACCCTTGCCGAGGAATGCGGTCTCCCGCGAGGTGTCTCCGGCCGGGATGCGCTCGCCCGCCGTGTAGGTGGCCATCGTCTTCGTCCCCTCCCGCTCGCGAGGCTCCGTCGCGACTGGCGCGACGCCCTCCGCCGTCGCCGGCTTGCCCGCTGGCTCGCCGACGTCGCCCGACGTCCTGCCGCGATCCTTCTTGAAGAGAGCCATCCGGAACGTTCCTGCCTGCCGGCACCTGGTCCCGGCCTGGCGCGGCCGGGACAGAATCCCACGCGAGCCGAGCGAACGAGGCACCCCGGGCGCGGCTCGCGCACAACCCGCGATCCGCTACCACCGAGCAGTCGGGATGTCAAAATCCCGGGTCGTTCCATTAGGTCGGGGCATATTGATGCACCTCAGGCCGGGCCGCCCGCGGAGCGGGCGACGCCCCGACGGCCCGTGAGCTGGGCCGCCACGCGCGCGAGGTCGTCATCGGAGAAGTACGCGATCTCGATCGTGCCGGCGCCGCCCTTGCCCGCCCGGATGGTGACCTTCGTCCCGAGCGCGTGGCTCAGATCGGACTCGAGGCGGCGCACGTCGGGATCCGCGGCGTGGGCCGGTCGCATGCGCGCCCGGGCGACCGCCTTCTCGGCGTCGCGGACGGACAGGCCGCGGTTGACGATCTCGTGCGTCAGCGCGGTGCGAGCGGCGGTGCTCTCGACGGCGAGCAACGCTCGCGCGTGCCCCGCGGTGATCCGCCCCTCCTCGAGCTCGCGCTGGGTATCCTCGGGCAGCTGCAGCAGGCGCAGCGTGTTGGCGATCGCGGGCCGGCTCTTGCCGACGCGGCGCGCGACCTCCTCCTGCGTCAGCGCGAACTCGTCCATCAGCGCCTGATAGGCGCGCGCCTCCTCGAGGGCCGTCAGGTCGGCGCGCTGCACGTTCTCGATGATCGCTAGCACGAGGCTCTCGCCGTCGTTGGCCTCCTTGACCAGCGCGGGGATCCGCTCGAGGCCGGCGAGTCGCGCCGCGCGGAGACGGCGCTCGCCCGCGATCAGCTCGTAGCGTCCGTCGTCGCCGCTGCGCACCAGGATCGGCTGCAGCACGCCGCGGTCGCGAATCGAGGTGGCGAGGTCGGCGATCGCCTGCTCGTCGAAGCGCGACCTCGGCTGGCGCGGGTTGATCGCGATCGCGTCGAGCGCGAGCTCCTGGATGACGCCGCGCGGCGGATGCACCTCGGCGGGCGGCGCGGCTGCCGCGGGCCGTCGTGGCGGTGCGCCGGGGATGAGGGCCCCGATCCCCTTGCCAAGTGCCTTCCGCATGTCCCCTCCCCCCGCGGGCTCACGATTGCAAACAGCGTTTTAATCCGGGCGCCCGTTGCCTTCGCCCACGATCTCGCGTGCCAGCTCGCCGTATGCCATCGCGCCGCGCGACGAGGGATCGTAGAGCAGCGCGGGCAAGCCGTGGCTGGGGCTCTCGCTCAGGCGGACGTTGCGCGGCACGACGGTGCGGAACACCTTGTCCTGAAAATGTGACTTGACGTCCTCCGCGACCTGGCGGCAGAGCGTGTTGCGGCCGTCGTACATGGTCAGCAGCAGGCCCTCGATGGCGAGGTCCCGGTTGAGGCTCTCGCGCACCAGGCCCACGGTCTCCAGCAGCGCGGTCAGGCCCTCGAGGGCGTAGTACTCGCACTGCAGCGGGATCAGCAGCGAGTCGCACGCGGTGAGGGCGTTGAGCGTCACGAGGCCGAGCGAAGGCGGGCAGTCAATCAAAATATATTCGTAACGCCAGCGCAGCGCGGCGAGAGCGTCGCGCAAACGCTCCTCCCGACGCTCGACGGAGACCAGCTCGATCTCCGCGCCGACCAGGTCGCGGCTCGCGCCGATGACGTGCAGGCTCGGCAGCATGGTCCGGCGCACGGCTTCGTCCGCGCCGGCCTGGCCGAGCAGGACGTCGTACGTCGACGGCTCCTCGGCCGTGAGGCGGATGCCGTAGCCGCTGGTCGCGCTGCACTGCGCGTCGGCGTCGATCAGCAGCGCGGAGTGGCTCGCGATCGCGAGCGCCGCGCTCAGGTTGACCGCGGTGGTCGTCTTACCGACGCCGCCCTTCTGGTTGACTATGGCGATGACGCGTCCCATACGGCGGCGCGCCCTGCGTAACAGATCCCCGCGCGGAGGGTAAATGCCTCGGCGAGCAAACCGTGTGTGCCGGGGTGGAGCGCACGCTGTGCGATGCCGGCGCGATCATGTTTCACGTGAAACGACGCTCGCGTATCAGCAGCGTGAAGGTACGGCGTGCCCCGGGCAGGGCGTAGGGCCGGATGTGCGGCGGCGCAAAGGCGTCGCTGACGACGTCGAGCGGTGGCTCCGCGCCGCGGAAGGACACCAGGAGCCCGCCGGCGCGAACGAGCGCAGCCGCCACCGTGACGAGATCGTCCTCGGGTAGCGCCGCGCGGCTCACGACCGCGTCGAAGCGGCCGGCCTCGAGCGCCGCGAGCTCGGCCGCGTTCCGCGTGACGACGCGCAGCGCGTAGGCCGGCAGCCAGCGTGCCGCGGCCCGCAGGAAGCTCGCTCGCTTCTGCCGGGGCTCCGCGAGCACCATCTCGGCCGGCCGCAGCGCAATCGCCAGCGGGATGCCGGGCAGCCCGGCGCCGCTGCCGAGATCGGCGATGCGCAGCCCCGGCCCGAGCGCCGACAGCACCGGCACGGCGGCCAGCGAGTCGACCAGGTGACGATCGACCAGCGTGGCGACGTCGTGCTCGCCGACCAGGTTCAGGCGCCGGTTCCATGCCAGCAGCTCCGCCAGGTACACCTGCAGCGCCTCGAGCGCGGGCTCGTCGAGCGCGACGCCGAGCGCGGCGGCCCCGTCGAGCAGCCGGCGCCGAGGTTCGAGGCCGCCGTGCGCCGGTCGCCTGCCGCGAGCCACCCGTCGTCCCGGCGTCAGGCGGAGCGCGTACGCCGCAGGTGTACGC
>JBFMAS010000190.1:0-5807 GCA_040755575.1 Thermodesulfobacteriota bacterium | reverse complement strand
CAGAACCGCCCTCGGCGCGGCCGTCGGCGACATCGCGTGCCCGTGCCACCGCGGCGCGCCGCCGTGCGGCGTGCGGGGCGAACACGCCGTGGTACAGCAGCAGGTTGACGCGCGGCTTCGGCGTCAGGGCCACAAGGCGGCCGAGGAAGTCGAGCGGGTCGAACAGCAGCGCGCGCGTCCCGTCCCGCCACGGGCGGCGCAGCTCGAGGCGCACGCGGCCGTCCGGAGCGATCGCGAGCGAGCCCTGCGCGATCGGCGGTCGCAGCACGTAACGGCACAGGTGCTCGAGGCGTGCCCGGTCGCCGGCGGGAACGGCGACGCCCGCGTGCAGGTCGAAGCCGGCGATGTGCGCGTGACGCGGCGCACCGGAGCCGTCGTCCGGCGTGGCATCCGCGTCGCGGCCGAGGCGCACCGCTCGGCTGCCGGCCTCGCCACCGATCGCCGCGCGCCCCGCAACGGAGGCGGCGGCCAGCCCCGCCAGCAGCGGCGACTCCTCTGCGAGCTCGTCACGGCGATCGCCCTCGACGATGCCATCTCCCTCGACCTCGATGCCGTGACGACGCGCAAGGCGCAGAACGCGCCGGCGCACCGTCGCGAGCACGCGCCAGACGTCGCGATCCGACGGCGCCGGCAGCGGCACGAAGCGCGCGCCGTCGCCGGCGAACACGCCTTGAACGACGAGCGAGTGGAAGTGGACGTTCAGGTTCGCGGCCGACCCGAAGCGCTGGATCGCGGTGACGGCACCGCCCCGGCCGTCGGCGACGCCGCGCCGCCGCGCGCGACGCCGCTCGAAGGACAGCACGGCACGAATGAACACCGCGAGCACGCGCCGGCAGAGCCGCTGGTCGTAGGCGAGCGCGTAGCGCAGCCGGTGCGGCGTGGTGAGCACCCACTGCCGGACGGGTAGGCCGCCGAGCACATCGTCCACGAGGTGCGTGGCGAGGCTCGCCATGCGACGCCCCGTGCACGACGGGCAGAAGCCGCGTCCCTTGCAGGAGAACGCGACCAGCAGGTCGGCACGACACTCGTCGCAGCGGAAGCGGGCGAAGCCCCGCGCGAGCTGCCCGCAGGTCAGAAACTCCCGCAGCTCGCGCTCGACGAAGCGCGGCAGGCCGTCGCCGTCGCTGCGGTCACGCGCCTCGGCGAGGAACGTCTCGAGGTGCTGGTGGATCAGCGATTGGAGGACACCGTGCTGCGGCGCGCGAGGACGGTAGCCGGGCGGCGCGACTCCGCCCGCGTCCACGGTGCCTGTGACGACCGACGATCCGCAAGCCGGATGCACGGCTGCGGCGCTTGCGCACGCCGTGCCGGACGTCGCGCCCCCGGATCCGCGAGGGCTTCCGCGATCTGTGCCTCCCCGGCGCGACCGGAGGCCAACGTCTCGTCACCGTCTTCCGCAACGCCGTGCTTCACGCCGGCATCCGCACCGCAGAACCCATTTCCATCGCCACGCCCATGGGGCCCCCCGAGGGGTTCACCGCCAGGTGGCGGCGCGGCCACGTTCTCGCGCGTCGCCGCGACCACCGCGGCGGGTAGGGTGAGGCAAGAAACCTCAACGCCCCACGACGACGGCATTCGCCGACGTCGGCCCGATGGCCGCCCTGAGCGGGATGGATCCGTCCGTGGTCGCACATGTCGCCCAGTCGTGGGCACGATGCTCGCCGAACCAGGCTGCGCGACCTCGTGGTGCACGTGAGCCGGATCGAGCAGAGCGACCAGCACGTCGACGTCGAGCAGCGCGATTGCATTGCTAGTCGTCGTCACGGAGTCGGTTCACGACGTCGAACCGTCACCGGTCGCGCTCCCTCGTGCAGGGAAGCACCGGAACGCCCTTCCGGAGCTTTGGAGAGCGTCCTCCAGGTGGCGAACGCAGCGCAGACGAGATCGGACAGCACGCGGCCGGCCGTGGTGCCGCGGCTTGCCGCCAGCTCCTCGCGGCCTCGAGCACGTCCTCGTCGACGTCGAGCGTGGTGCGCCCGAAGCCGAGTCCGCATCGCGCATCAGATGTCGATGTCGCACGGCCTGATCACCGGCTCACCCGGCCAGCGCGCAGCGATTCGACGAGTTGCCCGCCCTTACGGCCGCGAACCTCCTCGAAAAGGCGCTATGCGGCCGGGATGGCAGCAGACCTTCAGCGTCCCTGGTAGACCGGCTTCCGCTTCTCCTTGAACGCGCGCGGTCCCTCGCGCGCGTCCTCGGAGCCCGACACCGGGATGCCGATCTCCATCTCCTTCTGGAGCGCTTCCTCGATCGACAGCCCGCTGCCGGCGAGCACCGATTTCTTCACCGCCTGCACCGCGAGCGGGCCGTTCTCGGCGAGGATCTGCGCGTAGCGCAGCGCCTCGTCCATCACCTTCGCGCGCGGCACGACGGAGTTCACGAGCCCGATGCGCTGCGCCTCCTGCGCGCTGATCGGCTCGCCGGTGAGAAGAATCTCCATCGCCACGGCCCACGGGATCTGGCGCACGAGACGCACGGTCGAGCCGCCCATCGGGAACAGGCTGCGCTTGACCTCCGAGATCGCGAGCCGCGCGTCGTCGGCGACGACGCGGATGTCGGTCGCCTGCAGGATCTCGGTGCCGCCGGCGTAGGAGTGGCCGTTCACCGCCGCGATGATCGGTTTGAAGACGTCGTAGCCGCGCAGCAGCCCGCGGAAGATGATGCCGGGGTCGCTCTTCGCGCGCTCGTCGTACTCGTTCTTGGGCGGCTTCAGCCCCTGCATCATCGGGATGAACTCGCCGAGGTCGGCGCCGGCGCAGAACGCGTCGTCGCCCGTGCCGGTGAGGATCGCGCAGCGCACGCTCGCGTCCTCGTTGACGTCCTGCCAGGCGTCGGCGAGGCGGCAGAGCATCTCCGCGTTCATTGCGTTGCGCACCTCGGGACGGTTCATGCGGACGACGGCGACGCCGTCCTTCTTCTCGTAGACGACTGCGGGTTCGGACATGAAGCGTTCGTTCCTTCCTTCGCTCAGAGCTCGCTGCTCAGGATCGCGATCGAGAAGTACTGCGCGCCGCCGCCGTAGGCGTGGCCGAGCGCATTCTTGACGTTGGGCACCTGGTGCGCGCCGGCGCGCCCCATCACCTGGAGCGCGGCCTCGCCGAAGCGCAGCATGCCCGACGCGCCGATCGGGTTGGTGTTGAGCACGCCGCCCGACGGGTTGACCGGCAGGTGGCGGCCCATCTTCTGGTCGCCGCGGTCGACGACCTTCCAGCCACAGTTGAGCTCCGCGAAGCCGAGGTTCTCGAGCCACATCGGCTCGTACCAGGAGAACGGCACGTAGAACTCGGCGACCTGGATCTCGTTCCACGGGTCCTTGATGCCGGCCTTGCCGTAGACGTGCTTCGCGCAGGTGCGGCCGGCGAGCGGGCTCACCTGGTCGCGCCCCGGCACGTACATCGGCTCGGTGAAGGTCGCGCCGGCCTTGATCCACGCGGGCTTGCGCGGCCCCTTCTTCGCGAGCTCCTCGTTGGCGAGCACGATCGCGATCGCGCCGTCGGACGAGGGGCAGGTCTCGAGGAAGCGGATCGGGTCCCACAGCATGGGCGAGGCGAGCACGTCCTCGACGGTCATCGGGTCGCGCAGGTGCGCGTACTCGTTGCGCCCCGCGTTCTCGCGCGCGTTCGCAGCAACGACGGCGCCGATGTGCGACGGCGAGCCCGAGCGCTTGATGTAGGCGCGGCAGTAGGGCGCGAAGAAGCCGCCCGCGCCCGCCACCATCGGCGGGGTGAAGGCGTAGTTCGGCGACAGCGCCCACATCGCGTTGCCCTCGCTCTGCTTCTCGAAGGCGACGGTCAGCACGCGGCCGTAGAGGCCCGAGGCGACGTGCGTCACCGCGGTGAGCGCCGTCGTGCAGCCGACCGAGCCCGCCGTGTGCACGCGGATGATCGGCTTCAGGTGCGCGCCGAGCGCGCCCGCCAGGTACTGCTCGGGCTGCATGATGCCCTCGAGCGGGTCCGGGGCCTTGCCGAGCACGATCGCGTCGATGTCGCGGTGCTCGAGCCCGGCGTCCGCGAGTGCGCGGTCGACCGCGACGCGCACCATCTCGGCGACGTTCACGTCGGGCAGCTTGGAGTTGTGGTGCGTCTGCCCGACGCCGACCACGGCCACTGCGCGGCTCATGTCCACCTCCGCTCGGTGCCGAGCACCCAGACGATGTTCTGCTGGAGACAATGACCCGCCGACGCGTGCACGACGGCGCTCTTCGCGCCCGACACGCTCCGCGCGCCGGCGCGGCCGGAGAGCTGGCGGAAGCCTTCCGCGAGGCGCAGGAGGCCGGTGTTCATGAGCGGGTTGGCGCACAGCGGGCCGCCGGAGGGATTGACCGCCGGACCGTCGTCCTTGCCGCCGACCCCCGGCGACAGCCCGAGCGCGTCGCGCAGGATCAGCTCCTCGACGGGCGTCGTCGCGCCGAGCTCGACGACGTCCGCTTCGCGCGCGCTCTTCAAGCCCGCCATCCCGAGCGCGTTCTGCGCCGCGAGCTCGGTGCTCGCGCTGCGGGTCAGGTCGCGCGCGCCGATCGTCTGCAGCTCGATGCGGTGGTCGACGCCGTGGATCCACGCCGGCCGGTCGCACATCCTCTCGGCCTTGCCCTCGGCGGCGAGCACCATGCAGGTCGCGGTCTCGCCGATCGGCGGCAGGTAGCCCTCGCGCAGCGGCGTCACGGCCCAGGGCGTCGCCTGCAGCTCCCTGGCGGTCGTCGCTTGACGGAGCTGCGTGTCCGGGTTCCGCGCACCCGCGTTGCGGCTGCGCGCCGCGACCTCGGCGAGCGCCGCGTCGTCGAGGCCCTTGCCGCTCATGTACGCGCTCGCCTGCAGCGCCGACGTCGAGACGTGATCGAGCCCGAGCGACGCGTGGTAGAACGGGTCGAGCTGCAGGTTGAGCACGTGCGGCGGGCTGCCCTCCGACACCTTGCCGAAGCCGCAGACGATCGCCGTGTCGCACTCCCCGGCCTGCATCTTGACCCACACCAGGTGCGCCGCCCACACCGCGTCCATCTCGACGTGCGAGTCCTGCACCGGCGGCCAGGCACCCATCACCTCGAGCACCTGGCTGAAGCTGAAGGCGCGGCCGTCGATGTAGTCCGACGAGCCGGCGCACTGGTAGTCGATGTCCTTGCGCTCGACGCCGCAGCCTTCGAGCGCTTGCTTGACGACGGGATACAGCATCTCCGGCGCCGTCCGGTGCGGCTCCGCGGCGACGATCGGCGCCTGCGCGAAGCCGACGACGGCGACGTTCCTGAGCTTGCTCACGTTCACCTCACAGACGGTGGATGAAGCTCTCGAGCGGAGCGGCTGGCTCGCCCGTCGGCCGGAAATACCTGATGTCGGTGTGGTCGCCCTGGCGCTCGCCGTCGGGCTTCCACACGGCACAGACGCGCGTCCCCATCTGCACGTCCTCGGCCTTGCACTCCTGGATCAGGCCGTAGATCGAGATGTCGGCGCCGTCGAGCGCGACCGACGCGACGACGTAGGGAAGCTCGAGGTCGCGCCCGTAGACCGGCACGTTGACGATGCAGAACGTCGTCACGATGCCCCGGTCGGGCAGCTCGACGATCTCGTCGCACGGCGCGTGCGCGTGCGGCGAGCTCATCACCGGCGGCACGAACACCTTGCCCGTCTTGCTGCACTTCGAGCCGAGGATCTTCTTGTCCTTGAGCGCGCGGAGATAGAGCGCTTTGTAGTCGCCGGCGTAGTAGTGGTACGGCAGGTTCAGGTCCGCGGCGATGTACTTGACGCGTTCCTTGGGAGGTTCCATTAGAAATTCGCCCCCGTGCGGTGCTCGCTGGAACGCTGCGCGTTCCAGCTGCG
>JBFMAS010000189.1:0-2735 GCA_040755575.1 Thermodesulfobacteriota bacterium | reverse complement strand
TCGACGAGCTGCACGCGATGCGCGGCGACGTGCCGGGCCCGGACGGCTTCGCCGAGACCAATGCGGCCGACGTCTCGGCGCGCATCTTCGGCATCAGCGGCACGGCGCCGGGCCTCGAGGGCTTTCCCGGCTACTCGCACGCGTCGCTGCTGCAGTTCGCGGCCGACGTCATGTCGACGGCACGCCTCGTGCGCGAGGGCGCGCTTGCCGCGGCGGTCGGCGTTGCTTCGCCGGGCGGGGCGGTTGCGTTCGACGGCGAGCGTGTCGGCTTCATCGGCAACTCGCTCGGCTCGGTGGTCGGCATGTCGGCGCTCGCGGCCGAGCCGACGCTGCGCGCCGGCGTGCAGAACGTGCCGCCGGGCTCGATCGTCGAGACGCTGGTCGAGTCGCCGGAGTTCCGGCCGCTGGTCGAGGTGCTGTTCCTGCCGCGCCTCGGCCTCGACCCGGCCGTCTACGACGAGGTCCGCCGCCGGCTCATCCTCGACCCGATCGTCGACTTGACGCGCTGGGTGCTCGAGCCGGTCGACCCGCTCGCGCTCGCACCGTACCTGGTTCGCGATCGCGCCGTGCCGGGCGACGCGCCCGAGGTGCTGTTCCAGGTCGCGGCGCTCGACGAGGTCGCCGCTCCGTTGCCGACGGAATCGATGCTCGGCGCGAGCGGCGTCGAGCGGATTACGCGCTACGACCCGGCCGCGCACGGCATGCTCGAGGTGGTGGACCAGTCGTCGCGCTACGAGCCGCCCGCCACGCCGCCGTACCGCCCGCGGCCGATGCCGATCCCCGTCGTGAACCCGATCGGGGCGGTGCACGACGACATCCAGGCGTTCCTGGCGGGCTCCCTCGTCGGTGATCGCTGACCGGGTCGCGCCTCGCGAGAGCCGTTGACGGCACCTTTCGCGTATGACATTTTCGTCATACATGGGTGCCTCGTCCGTCGTCAGCCTGAGGCTCGATCTCGAGACCCGCCGGAGCATCGACCGGCTCGCGCGCGCCCGTGGACGGTCTCGGTCCGATGTCGTGCGGGAGGCTGTTGCCGCGCTCATCGAGCGCGCTCCAGCCGAGGACCGTCCCTACGAGAGCTGGAAGCCCATCATCGGCATCGCTCGGGGTGGGCGCCCCGATCTCTCGGAGCGGACGGGCGAGCGGTTCCGCGAGCTGCTCGCTGCACGCGTGCGGCGCAAGAAGTGATCCTGATCGATGCAGGGCCGCTCGTGGCGCTGCTGCACGCGCAGGACCAGCACCATGCGCGGTGCGTTTCAGCTCTGAAGGCCATCCGGCGACCGCTCGCAACCGTCTGGCCTGCAGTCACAGAGGCAATGTACCTGCTCAGCTTCGCGCCCGTGGCGCAGCAGGCGTTGTGGGATTGCCTCGCGGCCGATTCGCCGCGGCTCCTCCCCCTGGATCGTCGCGACATCCCGCCGCTGAGGCAGCTCATGTGGAAGTACCGCGACCTACCGATGGACCTCGCCGATGCGGCCCTCGTTCGCGTCGCGGAGCGCGAGAGGCTCGATACCGTGTTCTCGATCGATCGAGCGGACTTCGAGGTCTACCGGCTGCCCAACCGCAAGCGCTTCCGCATCCTGCCGTGAAACGGGGGCGCATCCCCAGTGGCGGAGCCGGGGTCGTCCGGAGGGAGCGTCTCGACCGCAGTTCTCGACCGCGATTCAAGCTCCTCGTGGTGCTCGGCGCGCTAGCGCTCGGCGAAGTCAAGCAGAAGCTGGTCAGCTCGGCGACCTGTAGACGGGGGAGCGCCGTTCACCACGCGTCGCGAGGGACACACAGCGCGTCCGGGCAGCGCACCGCGCGCGTCGTTGCGTCACGAAACCAAGCGAGTGGTCGCGCTCCCTCGGTCGCGAAAGCAGCCCCGCGCTCGGCCTCGAAGCGATACAGGTAGCGCCGCTCGACGAGCGGGCGGCCAGGCGTCGGCGAAAGCGTGCCGTCACGGTAATCGAGCCAGCGTCCGACGAGGTAGAGGCCGTCACCGCGCTTCGGCTCGGAGCCCGAGCGCCAGTCGGTGGCGAGGACGCGGCACCCCTTCGCATCCGCCACGCGGGTGAGCATGCCGAGGATAGGATAGTCGACGAGCGCCGTGCAAGCAGGAGGCGCCGCGCGGTCGCGTCCGGCGAAGATGCAGAGCGTCCACGAATGGACGCCGAGGCCGTTCGACACGGCATCGAGCGTCGCGACGAGGATCTCGTCGCGGCCGTCACCGTCGAGGTCTACATGGCGAACGCGGAACGTGTCGGTGTCGCCGAGCATGGTCTCGGCGGCCCAGCGGCGGCGCTCGATACCGCCCTCGCGCAGCGTCAAGCGCACCGACCAGTCGCGCGCGTCGTTCGCCTCGAGCGGACGGCAGGCGCAGACCTCGACACTCACGTCCACAGCAGCGCAGTGCGCGGCCGCGCAGCCGTCGAGCGTCGCGGCATGCGGCGCCACGAGCTCGCGGCCGCAGGGGACGTCGCGCCGCCAGTCCGACGCGTACGCGGCGCCGCTCGCAACCAGCGTCACCGCAAGCAGCGCAAGGGCGCACCTTCACTCCTCCGAGCGCTCGTGCTCCCCGTACGCCTCGAGCTTGCGGTAGAGCGTCTTCCGTCCGAGCCCGAGCACGTGCGCCGCCTGCGACTTGTTGCCGCCGACCGCCTCCATGACGCGCAGGATGTAGCGCCGCTCGACCTCCTCGAGCGGCACCAGCTCGGCCGGGTCGTCGCTCGCGACCAGAACGTGCGAGCGCCGGT
>JBFMAS010000188.1:0-30623 GCA_040755575.1 Thermodesulfobacteriota bacterium | reverse complement strand
GCAGGCGCGAAGACTCGCCGACCGCGCTCGGCGCCGGCGGCGTCGCGAGGGTCGGCGGTCGGCGTTTGTTCGTTCGGCGGGACGCCTGTAGGCAGGACGGATGATCGCAAACGTGCTGCCGTTCGTCGTGCTCGCGCTCCTCGCGGCCTCGCCCTCCGTGGTGCGCGCCGAGGGCTCTCCCGCGCCGACCCGCTCGCCCGCTCCGGACGAGGCTCTGCGACGCGACTTCGCCGAGCTCGCGCGTGACGATGCCGCCGAGCGCGCACGCCTGACGCCCGAGGTGCTTGCCGCGGCCAAGGCAATCGCGGACGAGAAGTACCCCGACGGACGCGCGGCCGTCGCGGCTGCGCTCGCCGGTCCGCATCGCGCGCCCGGCAACGCGGCGCGCGACGCGCAGCGCCACCCGCAGGAGACCCTCGAGCTGTTCGGCTTCGCACCCGATCTCGCCGTCCTCGAGTACGGCCCCGGCGAGGGCTGGTACACGGAGGTCCTCGCGCCCGCCCTGGCGCGCGACGGCAAGCTCTACGTCACGACGCCCGACCCCGACGGCCCCCGCGACCAGCGCCCGACGCTCTACGCGCAGCGCACCAAGCTCTTCCTCGAGCGCCTGCCGGAAGCCTACGGCAAGGTCGAGCCGGTCGTGGTCGACGGCAAGGCGCCGGAGCTGCCGCTCGACGGCGAGCTCGACCTGATCGTGCTGATGCGCGGCATGCACGGCATGGTGAACGGCGGCACGCTCGAGCGCTGGCTCGCGGCCTTCCACCGCGCGCTGAAGCCGGGCGGCGTGCTCGGCATCGAGCAGCACCGCGCCGCGCCCGGCGCCACGGCGAGCGTGACCAGCAAGCAGGGCTACCTGCCGGAGGGGTTCGTCGTCGAGCAGGTCGAGGAGGCGGGCTTCCGCCTCGCGGGCAAGTCCGAGGTCAACGCGAACCCGAAGGACACCCGCGACCACCCCGAGGGCGTGTGGACGCTGCCGCCGACGCTGCGGCTCGGCGATCGGGACCGCGACAGGTACGTCGCGATCGGCGAGAGCGACCGCATGACGCTCAAGTTCGTCAAGGTCGAGAAGGCGGGCGCCGCGGACTGAGCGGATCTCACCGGCCGGCGCGCCGTCGGTCGGCCGCGCGCCGTGCGACGCGCCTCACACCAGGATCGGCTGCGGGAAGTAGCTCTCGACCAGCGCGCGGCAGCGCTCGAGGTCGACGCGCGGCAGGTAGTACGGCGACACGAAGTCGCCGTCGAAGCGGCGAAACGCCGCGAGGTATCTGGCGGCGTAGTCGCGGTCGCGCTCGTCCATCAGGTGCGCGTTGTCCGTCGGGTTCACGTTGTGGTAGCGCGCGACCCACGCGACGTGATCGGGCACCAGGCCCGCGATGCGCGAGTGCAGGAACTCGCCGTGCCCGAACTGGAACACGACGTTGGCGAAGCCGGCGCCGTCGCCGGCACGGTCGTCGAGCACGCGTCGCGTGCCGCACACGACGTGCTCCGGCGCCGCGCCGGCGAGCAGCAGCACCTTGCCGAGGTCGTGGATCAGCGCGAGGAGCAGCATGTCGGGATCGCGGACGTCGTTCGCCACCATCGCCGCGAAGACCTGCTGCAGGTGGACGAACTGGCTGCCGCAGAACAGGCGCAGATCGGTCGGGTCGACGCACAGGGCGAGCCTCTCGATCAGGTCCCAGACGCGCACCCGGCCGAACACGGCGCTCTCGTAGCGGGCCTTGAGCGCCGCGACCTCGGCGGCCGTCTGCGCCCGATGGCGCGCGAGGATGCGCGCCGCGTCGCGGCGGAAGTCGCTCGCGCCCGGCGGCAGGTCCAGCGGCCGGGCGAGAAGGCGCAGCTTGACGTCGCGGATCTCCGTCCGCAGGCGATAGCCGAGCGCGAGCCCGGCCGCGCCGCCCGCCGCCGCACCCGCTGCCGCGGCGAGCCCGCGGACCAGGAGCCGACGTCGCGCACGCGAGCGCTCGCGCGGCGCCGCCTCGTGTCCCCGGTCGGGGGACGCCGGGCCGGTCTCGTCGTCACCTGTCGACCGATCTCGCATGCCGTCCGTCCTCCGCGGCGGTGCGCCACACCAGCACGTCGCCGCCGTTCAGCGTCCCTGCGAAGCGTCCGACGAGATCGAAGCCCGCACGAAGCTCGCGCTCGACGTCGCCGTGCCTCGCCGCCATGGCGACCGGGAAGCTGTGCACCAGCCAGGTGCGCCGCGCGCGCGCGCTGGCGTCGCGGACCTCCCCGAGCGAGGCGACGACGCGCCAGTCCGCGCGGTAGAAGTCGACGAAGACGCGGTGGCCGGTGCCGATCACCAGCACCGCGTCGCCCGGCCGCCGCTCGCGGGCCACCAGCGCGAGCGCGTCGCGGTAGCGCTGCTTCGGCCCCCAGGCGCGCGACACCGTCGCCGCCTCGAGCGCGACGATCAGCAGCACGAGCGTCGCGCCGACCGCGCGGCCGCGACCGCGCAGCGGCGGAGCGACGGATGCGGCGAGCCGCCCGACCTCCATCGCGCCCGCCACGAGCAGCAGAGCAGCGAAGCCGAGAGCGAAGAAGAAGAAGCGCGGCCAGAGGTCGTGTTCGGAGCCGATGACGACGGCTGCGGCGACGGCGACCGGGTACGCGGCGAGCTCGACGACCTCCGGACGCTCGCGGGCGAAGCGAACGACGCCGAGCGCACCGACCACCGCCGCGACGAGCGCGAGACCGGCGGCGGCGAACGCGCCGCGCAGCGCGGTCGCGAGCTCGCCGAGCGCCCAGCCGCTGCTCTTCCAGCGCGGGACCCGTGCCGCGAGACCCTCGCTGCCGTTGACCGCGAGCACGCTCGGCAGGACGGGCGCGTAGACCACGATCACGAGCAGGAGCGCGAGCGCGAAGCCCCACACGAGCCCGTGACCGCGCGGCGCGCCCACGGGCTGCGCTCGACGGCGCAGCCGCGCATGGACGAGGAGATGTCCCGCCGCGACGAACAGCATGGTGAGATGCGTCCACGCGCCGAGCGCGACCACGCACGCGTACGCGATCCAGGTACGACGGCGCTCACCCGCGGCCGCGCGCAGCAGCAGCAGGCTCGACAGCAACGTCCAGCACAGCAGCATCGTGTAGCCGCGCGCGTTCTGGCTGAACCAGACGCCGTGGTACGAGAACGCGAGCACGGCCGACGCGAGCAGCGCCTCGGCCGGCGGCACGACGGCGCGCGAGAAGAGGTACAGCGCCACGACGCTCAGGACGCCGAACACGACGGCCGGCGCGCGCAGCGACGCGACGGAATCGCCGAACGACGCGATCGAGAGATGCGCGAGCGCGCTGTAGAGCACGTGCTGGTTCTGCGAGTCGTAGCGGGTGACGATCTCGCTCAAGGACCGATTGCGGTCGCGCAGATAGGTCGTCACCTCGTCGAGCCAGGGCTCGCCGTCGAGCGCGTGCAGCCGTAGCGCCGCCGCGACCAGCACGAGCAGAAGGAGCGGAACGAGGGTCCGGCGCTCCACGGCCGCGCTCTATCACCGGCACTGCACGGGGGGAACCGCGCCGTCGCACGGACGTGCGACGCGGGCGACGCGCTCGCATCCCACGCCCGCGCGTGGCAAGACGCCGCCGTGGAGCCGGCGGCGGAGGCGCGGCACGACGACGAGGGCGGGCGCTACGTCCGCCTGCTCGGGCCGTTCGACGCGACGATGATCGTCGCGGGCGCGATGGTCGGCTCCGGCATCTTCATCGTCTCGGCCGACATCGCGCGCGAGGTCGGTGCCGCCGGCTGGCTGCTGGCGGTCTGGGCGCTCGCCGGAGCCATGACGGTCATGGGGGCGCGCTGCTACGCCGAGCTCGCCGCGATGTACCCGTACGCGGGCGGGCAGTACGTCTTCCTGCGCGCGGCGTTCGGCCCGCTCGCCGGCTTCCTCTACGGCTGGACGCTGCTCCTCGTCATCCAGAGCGGCACGATCGCCGCGGTGGTGGTCGCGTTCGCCAAGTTCCTCGCCGTGCTGGTGCCGGCGCTCGGCGGCGAGGTCGTGCTCGCGCGCGTCGCGGGACGCGAGCTGACGCCGCAGGCGCTGGTCGCGGTCGGCGTCATCGGTCTCCTCACCGCGGCGAACTGCCGCGGGCTCGCGACCGGCAAGGGCATCCAGAACGTCTTCACGGTGGCGAAGATCGCGGCGCTCGGCGGCATCGTCCTGCTCGCGCTCGCCGTCGGGCTGCGCAGCGACGTCCTGGCGGCCAACTTCGCGACGCCGTTCGACACGGGCGGTGCGCGCGGCGCGCTGGTCGCGAGCTTCGGCGCCGCGATGGTCGGTGCGCTGTTCTCCTCGGACGCCTGGAACAACGTCACCTTCACGGGCGCGGAGGTGCGGAACGCGCGGGCGACGCTGCCTCGCGCGCTGGTCGTCGGCACGGCGCTCGTCGTATCGCTCTACCTGCTGGTCAACGTCGCGTACCTGGCCGTGCTGCCGGTGCAGGGCTCGCCCGACGGCGCGACCGCGCTCGCGCGCGGCATCGCGTACGCGACCGAGGACCGCGTCGGCACGGCGGTCGCCGGCCAGGTGCTCGGCACCAGCGCCGAGGCGGTGATGGCGGTGCTGATCATGGTCTCGACCTTCGGCTGCGCCAACGGTCTCGTGCTGGCGGGGCCGCGGCTCTACCAGACCATGGCCGCCGACCGGCTGCTCTTTCCCGCCCTGGCGCGGCTCAGCGCGCGCGGCGTGCCGGCGCGCGCGCTCGTCCTGCAGGGCGTCTGGGCGTCGCTGCTCGCCGTGTCCGGGCGCTACGGGCAGCTTCTCGACTACGTCATCGCCACCGCGCTGGTCTTCTATGCGCTCACCGTCGTCGGCCTGCTGCGGCTGCGCGCCCGTCACGGCTCGAGCGGCGGACGCCTGCTGCCGCTGGCCTACGTGGTCCTCGCGCTCGCCGTCTGCCTCGACCTGCTCGTCGTCAAGCCAGAATATACCTGGCCCGGCTTCCTGATCGTGCTGCTCGGGCTGCCCGTCTACGCGGTCTGGCGCCGGGCGACGCGCTGAGACGCAGACGGTGACCCTCGACCTCTCTCCGCCGCCCCCGCTCGGCACGACGCGTCTGCACCGCTTCCCCGGCTGGCTCGCCGCGCTCGGTCCGGGGATCGTGTGGATGGCGCTCGCGCAGGGATCGGGCGAGCTGATCTGGTGGCCCTACCTGATCGCCAAGTACGGGCTCGGCTTCCTCGTCCTGCTGACGCCCGCCTGCCTCGTGCAGTACCCCGTCACGTACGCGATCGGGCGCTACTCGATGCTGACCGGCGAGAGCGTCTGGCGCGGCTTCGCGCGCGTCCACCCGGCGTTCTGCTTCGTCCTCTGGCTCTTGATGGTGGTCGCGTTCCTCTGGTTCGGCGCATTCGCCTCGGCCGGCGGGACGGCGCTCGCGCGGCTCATCGCCTGGCCGCCGCTCGACGACCGCGGGCGCGCGCTGTTCTGGGCGTCGACGACGATCGCGGTGTTCGCCGTCGCGCTGCTGCGCGGCGAGCGCACCTACGCGCTGATCGAGAAGGTGATGTGGACGGTCGCGGTGATGACCGTCGTCGGCCTGCTGGTCAGCGTGACGCGAGTCGAGGTGCGCGGCGCGTGGCCCGAGTTCCTGCGCGCGCTGGTCGTGCCGGCGCCGCTCGTCCGGCCGTTCGATCCCGCGGACACCGACCGCGTGCTCACCGCGCTCACCTTCGCCGGCCTCGGCGGCTTCTGGACGCTGTTCTACAGCTACTGGGTGCTCGGCAAGGGCATGGGCGCGGCGTGGCGCGAGATCGACGGTACGGGCG
The DNA here is from genome assembly GCA_040755575.1 of Thermodesulfobacteriota bacterium. GTDB lineage: Bacteria > Desulfobacterota > Binatia > UBA12015 > UBA12015 > DATCMB01. The sequence continues at coordinate 24,862 of JBFMAS010000188.1, read as the reverse complement.
GCGTGCCGCCGCGCGAGGAAGCGCCGCTCGCGCGGCGCTGGAGCCGCGCGCTGCTCGTCGACGCGGGCGTCGGCATCGTCGGCAACTGGCTGACGACGCTCATGACGTGCTTCCTCGCCTTCGTCATCCTGCTGCCGCGCGGCGTCGTGCCGGACGAGTGGCGGATCGCGTCGGAGCAGGCGCGCTTCTTCGAGCTCGCATGGGGCGCCGTCGGTCGCGCGATCTTCCTCGTCGTCGCCGCGGCGTTCCTGTGCGACACCTGGCTCTCGACCGTCGACGCGGTCGCCAAGGTGCACGTCGAGATGATCCGCTTCTTCTTCCTGCGCGGGCGGGAGATCGACGAGAGGCTCGCGTACCGGCGCATGGTCGTGCTGCTCACCGCCGTGACCGCGCTGACGATGTTCTCCGGCGAGCCGGGGCCGCTGATCGTGCTGTCGGCGCTGATCGGCTTCGTCGGGACGCTCGCGTTCGTCGTCGCGCTGCTGGTCCTGCTGCACGGGCGGCTCGCCGCCGCGCTGCCGGCCGAGCTGCGGCCCGGGCGGCTGTCGCTCGTGCTGCTGCTCGTAGCGGCGGCGACGTACGGCGCCCTGGCCGTCGCGTACCTGTGGACGCGCCTGGCCGGCGTGCGTGGCCTGACGGGCGCTTGACGTCCACGTCCGGAAGAGCCGCTCCGCGACGAGCGGAAAATCCTGCAAAATCTTTTTCTGCGAATCCCACTTCTCACTGGATCCGCACCGTCGTAGCTTCTCTGGTCAATCGGTTTCATCGATTGCCCGCTCTCCGCCGGGTCCGGCCCGGGCCTGTCGCGCGAGTCCACGTTTGGCCATGTCGATTCTCGAAGTGCCGCTCGTCGAGCATGCGCAGGCCGCGATGCTCCCCGCGCCGGGAGGGCGCCGCCGTGGTCGCCCGAGGGACACCGGAGGTAGGCTCGCGTGACCAATGGCCGAGCGATGGCGGCCGACGAGCTCGAGCGCCTCTTTCCCGGCGACAGCGGGCTGGCCCACCGCATGCGCGTGCTCGACTGGTCGGCGACGGACCTCGGCAGCCCGTTCCGCTGGTCGGAGAACCTCCGCACCGCCGTGAGCATCTGCTTGACGTCGCGGTTCCCCATCGTCCTATGGTGGGGGCCGAACCTGACGCTGCTCTACAACGACGCGTACATCTCGGCCCTCGGGCCCGGAAAGCACTGCAGTGGCTCGGCCGCTCGGGACGCGAGTGCTGGGCCGAGATCTGGGACACCATCGGTCCGATGCTCGAGGGCGTCATGCGGCACGGCCGGGCCACGTGGTCGGAGGAGCTCCTGCTGTGGCTCAACCGCCACCTGCCGCGCGAGGAGTGCTACTTCACGTTCTCCTACAGCCCGATCCTGGTGGGCGACGCCTCGCGCGTCGGCATCTTCTGCGCCGTCACCGAGACGACGGACTACGTGCTCGGCAGGCGCCGCCTCGAGACCCTGCGCGAGCTCGGCCGGCGCACGGCGCAGGTCGATTCCGCGGAAGGCGCGTGCCGTCGGGCGCTCGAGGCGCTCGCCGAGAACCCCCGCGACGTGCCGCTGGCGGCGCTCTACCTGATCGACAGGACGCGCAACGAGGCGCGCCTGTGCGGCTCGGTCTCCGCCGGTGAGCTTCTTCCGGCGCACGTCTCGCTCGACGGCGGCGACGAGCCCGGCTGGCCGATCGCCGAGGTCTGGGCCTCGCGCCGGAGCGTCGAGGTGGCGCTGCCGGCGGACCGCCGTCCGAGCCCGGCGCGAACCTGGGCGGGGGTGCCGTCGAAGGCGCTCGTCGTGCCGGTGGTCGCGCCGGGCGTCGAGGCGCTCGGCGCGGTGCTGGTGGTGGGCATCAACCCGGGGAGGCCGCTCGACGCGGACTACCGCGCGTTCTTCCACTCGATCGCCTCGCAGATCGGAGCGGCCGTCGCGGAGTCCTGCGCGTACGAGGCGGAGCGCCAGCGCGCCGAGGCGCTGGCCGAGCTCGACCGCGCGAAGACGACCTTCTTCTCGAACGTGAGCCACGAGTTCCGGACGCCGCTGGCGCTCATGCTCGGGCCGCTCGAGGAGACGCTCGGCGAAGGCGAGCTACGCCTCGAGACGCGCGACGCGCTCGAGGTCGTCCACCGCAATGGCCTCAGGCTGCTGCGTCTCGTCAACACGCTGCTCGACTTCTCGCGGATCGAGGCCGGGCGCGCGGAGGCGGTGTTCGAGCCGGTCGACCTCGCCGTGCTCACGGCCGAGGTCGCGAGCGTCTTCCGCCCGGCCGTGGAGCGCGCCGGGCTGACTCTCGAGGTCGACTGCGAGCCGACGACGTCGAGCGTGTTCGTCGATCGCGACATGTGGGAGAAGATCGTCCTCAACCTGCTCTCGAACGCGTTCAAGTTCACGCTGCAGGGCGGGATCACGGTGGCGCTGCGAGAGCGCGACTCCACGGTGCAGCTCGTGGTGCGGGACACCGGGGTCGGCATCCCGCCGGCGGAGCTGCCGCACGTCTTCGAGCGATTCCACCGCGTGCAGGGCACCGAGGGGCGCACGCACGAGGGGACGGGCATCGGGCTCGCGCTGGTGAGCGAGCTCGTCAAGCTGCACGGCGGCGAGGTCGGCGTCGAGAGCGAGCTCGGCCGGGGCTCCGCCTTCACGGTGAGGCTGCCGACGGGCGCGGCGCATCTCCCGCGGGACCGGGTCGGCGCGACGCGCACGCGCGCTTCGACGGCGCTCGGCGCGCGCCCGTTCATCGAGGAGGCGCTGCGCTGGCTGCCCGCGGAGGAGGAGGCGCTCGTCGAGCCGCACTCGGGCGCGCCGCAGACGGACGTGCTCACGCCGGGAGCGCGCGTCCTGGTCGCCGACGACAACGCCGACATGCGCGCGTACATCGTGCGCCTCCTCGAGCCGCACTGGCGGGTCGAGGCGGTCGCCGACGGCGAGGCGGCCCTCGCGGCGCTGCGCCGCTACCGGCCCGACGTTCTCGTCACCGACGTGATGATGCCGAAGCTCGACGGCATCGAGCTCACCCGCGCGATCCGCGGCGATCCCGAGCTGCGCACGCTGCCCGTGATCCTGCTGTCGGCCCGGGCCGGGGAGGAGTCTCGCATCGAGGGCGTCGCTGCCGGGGCGGACGACTACGTGACGAAGCCGTTCTCCGCGCGCGAGCTCGTGGCGCGCGTCAACGCGCACCTGGCGCTGTCGCGCGTGCGGGCCGACGCCGAGGCGGCGATCCGCTCGAGCGAGGAGCGCTTGCGCTTCGTGCTCGACCGCGCCCAGGTCGGCTACTGGGACTGGGACTTCGCCGCCGAGCGCCTCGAATGGTCCGCCTCGTGCAAGCGGATCTTCGGCTTCGGCGAGGACGACGGCGAGGTCTCGCGTCGGCTGGTCTTCGGCGCGATCCATCCGCAGGATCGCGAGGAGCTGCGTCGCGTCCTCCGCGTCTGCCTCGAGGGTGGACCCGAGCTCGATGCCCGGTTCCGCGTGCTCCGGCCCGAAGGTTCGATGCGCTGGGTGCACGTGAAGGGCAACGCCTCGTTCGACGGCACGCGGCCCGTGCGCATCGCAGGCATCGCCATGGACGTCACCGACCAGCGCGACGCCGAGGACGCGCTCCGGGGCTCGCGCGACGAGCTCAACCAGGAGAAGGAAGCGCTGGCGCGCCTCTATGCGCTCGGCGAGCGCTGCGCCAGCTCGAGCGCGAGCTTCGAGGACTGCGTCGAGAACATCCTCGATACCGCGCTCTGGTTGAGCGGCGCCGACATGGCGGGCCTGTACCTGCAGGACGAGCGCTCGAGCGCGTTGCGGCTCGTGGCCCACAGGGGCTTCTCGGAGCAGCTCGCCGCGACCCTCGCGAGCGCCTCGCCGGGTGACGTCGCGTTCCCCGGGGCGAGCCGGCGCATCGTCGTGGAGGACGGGGCTGCGAGCCGAGCCTTCTCCGGCCGCTTGCTCGAGGCGCTGCGCGAGGCCGGGGTCCGCACCGTCGAGTCGACGCCGCTCGTGTGCTCGAGCGGGAGGCCGATGGGCATGGTGGCGACCCATTTCCGGAAGCCTCGTGCCGCGAGCGAGCGGGACGCTCGTCTGCTCGGCCTCCTCGCACGCCAGGCCGCCGACTACCTCGCGCGCAGGCAGGGCGACGAGCAACGGGAGGAGCTGCTGCGGATCACCGAGCGCGCGCGTGCCGAGGCCGAAGCGGCGAACCGCGCGAAGGACGAGTTCCTGGCGACCGTGTCGCACGAGCTGCGCTCGCCTCTGCAGGGAATCCTCGGCTGGCTGACGCTGCTGCGGCGCGGGCGCGTCGAGCCGGCGGAGACGGCGCGCGCCCTGGAGCGATCGAGCGCAGCGTTCGCCTCCAGGCCCAGCTCGTCCGCGACATCATGGACGTCTCGCGCATCGCAGCGGGCAAGATCGAGCTCCAGCGCGACCCGATCGACCTGGCCGTCCTGCTCGGGACCACGGCCGACGAGCTGATGCCCGGCGCGATCGCGAAGGGCATCCGGCCCGACGTGCACGTCGAGCCCTGCTCTCTCGTGGTCGGAGACCGCGAGAGGCTGCACCAGGTCTTCTCGAACCTGCTCGCCAACGCGCTCAAGTTCACGCCCTCGGGAGGGCGCGTCGTGCTGTCCTGCGCGCAGGACGGAGGACAGGTCGTGGTCACGGTCGCCGACACCGGCGAGGGGATTCCGGCCGAGTTCGTTCCCCGGCTGTTCGAGCGTTTCACGCAGGCCGACTCCTCGAGCACGCGTCGCTACGGCGGGCTCGGTCTCGGCCTCGCGATCGTGCGCCACCTGGTCGAGCTGCACGGCGGCAGCGTCAGCGCGCAGAGCGGCGGGCGCGGGCAGGGCGCGACGTTCTTCGTCCATCTGCCTGCGGTCGGGTTGCAAGCGGATGCCGCTCGCGTGCGACCGCGGCGCACGCCGTCCTCGCCGGCGGCACGGCTCGACGGAGTCGAGGTCCTCCTCGTCGAGGACGACCGCGTCGCGCTCGAGGCGATGACCTTGCTGCTCGAGCAATCCGGTGCGCACGTGAGCGCGGCGACCTCGGTGAGCGAGGCCTGGTCAGCCTTCACGGACCGCTCCCCCGACGTCGTCGTGTCCGACCTCAGCATGCCGGACGAGGACGGCTATTCGCTCCTGCGCCGGATCCAGCAGGTACGAACGTCACGCCGGGTGCCGGCCGTCGCGATGACCGGGCTGGTCCGTCCCGAAGACCGCGCGCAGGTCCTCTCGGCCGGCTTCTCCGCGCACGTCCCGAAGCCGATCGATCCCGATCAGCTCGTTCGCGTCCTGGTCGAGGTGCTCGAGGAGGAGCGGGCTCGCTCCTGAAGGCGCCGCCGCTCAGCGAGATGGTAGAGCGCGAGCGCGCCGAGCGCCGCGGGCATCTGGAAGGTCATGAACACCGCGGTCGGCACGGCGGCGTCGAGGCTCCCGAGCGACTCGGTCGCGACGAACAGGCCGAGCACGGAGTTCTTGATGCACAGCTCGACCGCGATCGTCGCCGCGTCGCGCCAGGCGAGGCCGAGGGCGAGCGGCACGCCGACGCCCAGCGCGAAGGCGATCGCGAGCAGCACGAGCGACGGCGTCCAGCTCGCGGCGAGCGCGGCGACGGGCGGGTCCTCGCTGCGCAGCGCCTCGATCGTCAGCGCGACGATGATGGCCGCGGTGCTCGCGCGCGTGAGCCACGCCTCGCGCGCGGCGAGCGCCGGCCACCACGGGCGCACGACCATCCCGAGAGCGACCGGCAGGACGGTGAAGGCGCCGAGGTCGAGCGCCGTCTCGAGGAGCGGCATCTCGACCGACGGCCCGGCGTCGACCATGCCCGCGACCGACGCACGCACCCAGAGCGGGATGGTGAGCAGCGTGACCGTCGTCGCGAGCGCGGTGAGGGTGATCGACAGCGCCGTGTCGGCCTTGCCGAGGTGGCAGAGCACGTTCGACATCACCCCGCCGGGGCAGGCCGCGATCACCACGAGCCCCGCGGCGAGGAGCGGCTCGAGCGCGAAGCCGCGGGCGAGGGCGAGCCCGGCGAGCGGCATCGCGACGAGCTGCAGCACCGTGCCGAGCGCGGTCGGCCCGGGCAGCAGCGCGATGCGGCGGAAGTCCTCCGGCCCGAGCGTCAAGCCCATGCCGAGCATCACGCCGAACATCGCCGCCGGCACGATCCACTGCAGGACGACGCCGTCCATCACGACGCCCCCGCCGCCGTCGGCCGGCCGGGGGCGATCAGAGCGCCCGGCACGCGGCGACCACGTCGCCCCAGCGCTCGGCGTGCGCGCGCTGCGGGTTTGCGTGGCAGATGATGCTGAGACGGTCGACCAGGCCCGCGTAGCGCGCGCCGAGCCGCGCCGGCACGTCGTCGGGCGCGCAGCGAACGGTGAACGCGTCGAGCATCTCGTCGCTCACGAGCGAGCCCATCTCCGCCCAGCGGCCCTGCTTCGACAGCAGGTTGAGCTCGGGCTGCAGATCGCCCCAGCCGTGCGTCTCGAGGACGACGCGGTAGGCCGGCGTCGAGCCGTAGAACGCGATCTGCATGCGCGTCGACGCCTCCGCCTGCGTCATCTCCTCCTCGGTGTAGCCGGTGACGACCAGCGCCTGGCACGCGACCTCGAAGCGCTCGCGCGTGCGTCCGCCGCGCGCGAAGCCCGCCTCGAGCGCGGGCAGCGTCGTGCCGCGGATGAACTCGGGGCTGTTCAACGGATGCACGAACAGGCCGTCCGCGACCTCGGCCGCGACCGCGGTCATCGGCCGGCCGACGCCCGCCAGGAAGACGCGCGGCGGCCCGTACGGCGAGGGCCCCGGGTTGAAGAACGGCGTCATCAGCGTGTGGCGGTAGAGCTCGCCGCGGAAGTCGAGCTTCTCGTTCTCGTTCCAGCACCGCCAGATGGCGCGCAGGGCGAGCACCATCTCGCGCATGCGCGCGACGGGTCTCGTCCACGTCGCGCTGAAGCGCTTCTCGATGTGCGTCCTCACCTGCGAGCCGAGGCCGAGGATGAAGCGGCCCTTCGAGTACGTCTGCAGGTCGTGGCCGACGTTCGCGAGCTGCATGGGGCTGCGCGGGAACGCGATCGCGATCGCGGTCGCGAGCTCGAGGCGTCGTGAATGCTCGGACGCCAGCAGCAGCGGGAAGAACGGGTCGTGCGGGCCCTCGAAGGTGAAGGTGCCGTCGTAGCCGAGGCGCTCGAGGTCGCGCACCTCGTCCGGTACCGACGACAGGTCCATCGCGGTCAGCGCGGCGTCGACTTTCATGGCGCAGGAAAAGCACGCCCCGCGACCGAATGCGACGGCTGCGCGCATCGACTATGAGCCGCTTCGATGACGCACGACCCGGACGACGCCGAGGGCGGCCCTTCGCACGACGACGACGCGCCCGTGGAGGTGCCGGCGGAGCGGCTCAGCGCGGCGGCGCTGCGCGGCCTCGTCCAGGAGTTCGTGACGCGCGACGGCACCGACTACGGCGCGCGCGAGGCCGCGCTCGAGCGCAAGATCGACGACGTCCTGCGCCAGATCGAGCGCGGCGAGGTGCGCGTCGTGTTCGACCCCGCCACGCGGAGCGCGAACCTGATCCGCGCGGCGGACCTGCAGCGCGCGCTCGCGGCGCGCCGCGGCATGCCGCGGCGCTGACGTCGTCGGCGCGGGCCCGGCGCACCCGGGCGGGCTAGTCGATCAAGCCCTCCGCCTGATCGAGGAATGCCGCGCACGGGGAGCCGCAGGCGAGGTCCTGCAGCGGGTTCTCGGCGCCCGGCGTGGCGGTGTTGCTCGGGCAGGTGAAGCCGATCTGTCCGGAGCACGCGAACGGGCCCAGCTCCGACGGATCGCGCCACTCGCCGGCCGAGGTGGCGCGGACCAGCGTGCTCGTCACCTTCTCGATCGACACGCCGCCGAGCCAGCCCTCGTCGCGCGGCGCCACGTACGGCGTGACGTGGAAGTAGGCGCCGAACAGGCCCGCGTTCGCGACCGTGCCCTCGTAGCTGATCGCGTCGACCAGGTCGTCGTCCGGGTCGAGGACCAGCACGCCGTCCGGGCACGAGAACTCGTCCGCGTTGGTCAGGTGGCCGTTCTTCAGGTTCGAGTCGTTGAACGGCGCCGGCAGCACCGCGTCGCAGCGGCCGGACGCGACCACCTTCGTCGAGGTGTTCGAGAAGCAGGCGACGTAGAAGCCGAGGCCGGTGCCGGTGTCGTCGCCGAGCACCGTCCCGTCCGGGATCGTCGCGATGAAGTGCGCGTCGCCCGCGTTGACGAAGAAGCCCGTCGAGCACTGCGGGCCGGCGCCCTCGACCGCGAGGATCTTGTAGCCGCCGAGATCGGTCCCGGCGGGTCCCGCGATCTCGACGAACTCGTCGCGGTCGTCGTTCGGGAAGCCGTCGTTCGAGTCGTAGTCGAGCTCGTTGACCCACGGCGCGAGCAGCGTGCCGGTGCACGTCCCGCCCGAGCAGGCGTCGTCCGTCGTACAGCCGTCGTGGTCGTCGCAGGGATCGTCGTTGGGCGCGTGCGTGCAGGCGCCGGCGCCGTCGCAGACGTCGTCGGTGCACGCGTTGGCGTCGTCGGCGCACGCCGCGCCCGCGGGCTCCGCGCCGCACGACGCCGAGCAGCAGTCGCCGCCCGCGACGTTGCCGTCGTCGCAGTCCTCGCCGGAGTCGAGGATGCCGTCGCCGCACACCTCGAGCGTGCAGTCCGCGCGGCAGCCGTCGCCCGGTGCGACGTTGCCGTCGTCGCAGGCCTCGCCCGCGGTCGCGACGCCGTTGCCGCACGCGGTCGGCGTGCAGTTCGCGTCGCAGCCGTCGCCGCTCACGAGGTTGCCGTCGTCGCACGCCTCGCCGGGCTCGGTGATGCCGTTGCCGCAGGTGAGCTGGCACGGAACGGTGGGTCCCTTGGCGACCACCAGGTCGCTCTGGTTGCGCAGGAAGCGCCCCGGCGGCTGCTCGAAGCGCCCGCAGTAGAGCGTCGAGCCGACGCGGAAGCGGGTCTCGACGAAGGTCGTCGGGCCGCCGAGCGCCGCGTAGGGCGGTCCCGCCGCGCGCAGCACGAGCGTTCCCGCCTTGAGCTGGATCGAGCGCACGCCGCCGGCGTTGCCCGCCTTGGCGGCGTAGCGGTAGCCGTTGCCCGTCACCTTCCAGCCGGCGCACGGCAGCGTCACCTCGGGCCCGATCTGCGACGACGCGACGAGCTGGATCGTGCTCGCGTTGCCCGAGGCGCAGGTCGGGTCGGCGAGGCTGAACAGCGCCGTGTCCTGACGGTAGGTGAAGCTCACCGAGTCCTGCTTCGGGTTCGCCTTGTCGCGCAGCGTGAGGCGCTTGCCGTTCGTCAGGTCGACGGCGGCTGCGCCGGCGGCCGACACGAGCACGACGGCGGCGGCGAGAGAGCAGGCGAGGGCGAGGGTCCGGCGCATGACGGGGCTCCCGGTCAGAGGTTGGGGACGAGTCGGCGCGCCATCATACTGCGTGGTGCGGTCGTCGCGCAATCATTTCGTCCACGCCGCGTGGCGGCTGGCGCGAAGGTCGGCTGCGGCCGTACGCCCCGGGAGCGGCGTCCGTCACGGCAGGAATCGCGCGAGCAGCCAGCCGCGGCCGCCGACGTGGTTGCACGCGACCACAACCTTGCCGTCGTCCTGCCTCGCCGCGCCGGCGGCCAGGGTGGCGCCGCCGTCGAGCAAGGGCAGCGCGCTGGCGCCGTCGGCACCGAACGCGCGGTCGACCGTGCCGTCGTCGTCGAAGCGGCGCAGCACGCCGTGGATGCTCACCACGAAGCCGAAGTCGATCACCTGACGGGCGGCGACGGTCAGCAGTCCGCCGCCCGCACGCGGGAAGAGCTCGACCGCGGCGTCGCTCGGACGGGTCCACGTCGCGTCGTCGTTTCCGTCCGCCAGCAAGCGGACGATCGTCCGATGGGTGCGCGCGGCGGACGGCATCTCGACCAGGATCCGTCCGTCCTTCGCGACGGCGATCGGACCGGCGTCGGGCGACACGCCGCCGAAGAGGTCCGCGCGCGGCGCTCCGACGAGCCAGCCCGCGTCCGCGAACGTCGGGTCGGGCTCCCCGTCGGGCGTGAAGCGAGCCAGCACCGCTGCCGGCACGTCGCCCACGTCCACGACACCGCCGGCGAGGATGCGGCCGTCCGGCTGCACGGCGACATGGCGGAACGACTGCAGCGCCGCGTCGCGGATGAGCTCGACCGAGCGGAGGCCGCACGGCCCCAGGCGCTCGTCGGGCGCGAGGTCCGGCGTGAGCCGCAGGAGCGCGAAGCCGTCCGCGCCACGACCGGCACCGACGACCGCGCCGTCCGGCGCCAGGACGATCTGCCCGAGTGACGCCGGCAGCTCGAGCACGCCGTCGTCGCCGAAAGCTCCGTCGAGCGCGCCGTCCGCGGTGACCACGAGCAGGCGGCTCTCCGGCGCCCCGCTCGTCTCGCTCGCCAGGACGAGCAGCCGTCCGTCACCGAGGGCGAGGATGCTGCGTAGCTGGATCTCCGTGCAGGCGTCGTCGCCGGCGGTGCAGAGCGCGTGCTCGGCGACGCCACCCGCGGCGAACGATTCGTCGAGCGCGCCGCTCGCTTCGTGGCGAAGCAGCGCGAAGCTTCGCGTGCCCGGGTGCTCGGCATCGCCGACCCCGGCGAGGGCGACGATGCCACCACCGGGCTCGAGCGTGACGTCGCTCACCGCCGTGATGCGGTCCGCGACGGTGCCCCGCACGATGCCGCCGTCGCCGAAGCTCTGGTCGAGGGCGCCCGCGGACGGGGAGGCCTGCGTGCTCGGCGACGGGCTCGGCGCGATGCTCGGCGGCCCGGCGCTCGGCGTCGCGGCGGGCTGCGGCGTCGGGGTGTGCGCCCCGTCACGCGCGCCGCCACCGGAGCCGCACGCGCTCGCCAGCAGGAGGACGGTCGCGGCGACCGCGGGGACCGGCGAGCGGTGCGCGACGCGGCTTCTCGGCATGGCGGTGACCCTGGCTCTCAACGGACGCGCAGGGCCGCCGGACCTTTCGCGCGGGCTTCGGTGCGACGTCGCGAGGTCGTCGCGCCGTCCGCTCACATGCCGCCGCCGCCGTTCGGGCTCACCACCTGGCCGGTGCAGAAGCTCGCCTCCTCGGACACGAGATACGCGCACGCCGCGGCGATGTCCTCGGGCTGCCCGATCCGGCGCACCGGCAGGCGCGCCACGACCTGCGCGTAGAGGCTGTCGGGCGCGCCCGCGCCGTGGATCAGCGGCGTGTCGACGAGACCAGGCGCGATCGCGTTGACCGTGACGCCCGCGGGTCCGAGCTCGTGCGCGAGGGCCTTGGTGAAGCCGATGACGCCCGCCTTCGCCGCGACGTAGTGCGCGAGGCCCGGCCCACCGCCGTTCAGCGCCGCCTGCGACGAGATGTTGACGACGCGCCCCCAGCCCGCCGCCGTCATGTCGCCGACGACGGCCCGCGTCACGCGGTAGGTGCCGTTCAGGTGGACGTCGAGCATGCGCCGCCAGCGCTCCTCGGTGAGCTCGCCGAGCGGGACGAAGTCCGCGATGCCGGCGCTGTTGACCAGGACGTGCAGCGCGCCGAGCGCCTCGCGCGCACGCGCGACCGCGCCCTCGACGCTCGCGGCGCTCGCGACGTCGGCCTCGAGCGCGGCCGAGCGGCGGCCGAGGCGGGCGATCTCGTCCGCGACCGCCGCGGCGCCGTCGGCGCGCAGGTCGAGCACCGCGACGTCCGCGCCGTCGCGCGCGAGCCGCCGCGCGATCGCGCGGCCGATGCCCGAGGCGCCGCCGGTGACGAGCGCGTTCCGTCCTTCGAGTCCCATGTCGTTCTCCCAGGAATTTCGCGTTGACTGCCGTCGGAAGGCGCCACTATACGGGACGCCGGCGCGTGCACGAAGTCGCGCCGTACCAGAGCGGCGCCGGACGTCAGCCGCCAGGAGGCCCCATGCGGAAAGCTCTGCGCTGCGTCGTCCCGACTCTCGTCCTGGCACTGGGCGCAGCGCCGGCGTCCGCGCTCATCCCCGGCGGCGGCAACCCGATCACCGACTGCCACGCCGAGTTCGAGGCGCCGCGGCTCGAGCTCAACTACCCGCCGTTCAACCCCGCGAAGCCGCGCCCGCAGCGCGAGCTGCGCTGCTTCGACGGCGACCCCTCGTGCGACCTCGACGGCGCCGTCGACCACGCGTGCACGTTCGACGTCGACGTCTGTCTCTTCAACGCCGATCCCGCGCTGCCGTTCTGCACGCCCTCGACCGTCACCGGCGTCGACGTCGGCGGCGGCAGCGATCCCGACCTGCAGGCGCTCGAGGGCGCGCTCGCGGCGCTGGTCCCGGCGTCGAGCAACGTCTGCACGAGCGGGCGGACGCTCGCCGTGCCGCTCAAGGGGCCGAGCCCGAAGGGGACGTTCAAGCGCGCGAGCAAGACGGTGCGCGTCACCGCGACCGCGAGCGGCAAGGACCTCGACGTGCTGAAGCTCACCTGCATGCCGCGCGGCTGGCCGAGCCACGGCTACGACGAGGCGAACACGCGCGCGACCCCGGTCGAGACGCGAATCACGCCGGCCACCGCGCCGAGCCTCGCGCTCGACTGGACGCTCGACCTGCGCGCGCTCGAGGGCGGGACGCGCAACGGCGTCACCTCGACGCCGACCGTCGGCGACGGCCGGGTCTTCGTCACCTCGTGGAACGGCAACGTCTACGCGGTCGACCAGCGCACCGGCAAGGTGAAGTGGCGCTACCCGACCGGCTCGCACACGGTGCTCGGCGTGCAGAGCTCCGCGACGCTCACCGCCGACGGCCGCCTGCTGGTCGGCGACAGCCGCTCCGTCCTGCACTGCCTCGACGCGAAGAAGGGCAAGCTGCTCTGGCAGACGCAGCTCGGCGACCCCGCGCTCGACCACGTCTGGGCGTCGCCCGCGGTCGGCAACGGACGCGTCTACGTCGGGCTCGCGTCGCACAGCGACGTGCCCTGCACGCAGGGACGCCTCCTCGCGCTCGACCTCGACACCGGCGCGCTGCTGTGGACGCGCGAGATGGTGCCGGACAAGGTGTGCGACGACGACACCGCGGTCGCCTGCACGAGCGACGCCGAGTGCGGCGGCAGCTGCGTCGTCGGGCGCGGCGCCGGCGTGACCGCGACGGTCGCCGTCGACCCGGTCGCGGACGACGTCTACGTCAACACTGTCGGCTGCTACACCTTCCCGTCGATCGGCGACTCGGACTCGATCATGCGCCTCGACGCCGCGAGCGGCGCGACCGAGTGGCTGACGCGCGTGCAGCCGCCCGAGCAGTTCCGGGTGTGCAGCACCGACCAGTCGATCGAGTGCACGCCGTCCACCGTGTGCCCGGGCGGCGGGTCCTGCGTCGCGAAGGCGTTCTACCACGACTTCGGCTTCCTGAACGGCCCGCTGCTGGTCGAGGCCGACGACGGCCTCGGCGGCACGCGGCCGCTCGTCGTCTCGGCGAGCAAGGACGGCTCGCTCTACGCGCTCGACCCCGCGAGCGGTGCGATCACCTGGCAGCGCGCCGTGCTGCCGACGCCCGTCACGCCGGCCTTCGCCGGCTTCGGCCTGTTCAACGGCGCCATCGGCTTCGCCGAGCAGCGCTTCCACGCGGCGCTCTACGAGCTCATCCCGGCGACGGTGCCGGCGCCCGAGCACCGCGTGGCGTTCAGCCCGGTCGACGGCAGCACGCTGTGGGACGAGCCGATCGGCGCGGGCTGGGGCAGCATCGCGCTCGGCGGCGGCGTCAGCGTCGTCGGCACGCTCGCGAGCGCGACGCTGTACGTGCACGACGCCGCGACCGGCACCGAGCTGCGCGCGATCCCGATGCCCGCCGCGGTCGCATCCGGCGCGTCGATCGTCGACGGCGTGGTCTACGTGGGCTACGGCATCTTCGGCGCGGACGGCGGGGTGCAGGCGTTCGCTCTGCCGTAGCGCCGGCGCGGTCCCGTTTCTCGACAACCTCCGACGGGACGACTAAGACTCGTCGCGCGTCGCCCCCGAGCGTACCACCTCACGTCGTCGGCCGTGGACGTGTGCGCTGCGCGCGGCGCGGGACAGGAGATCCTCACCATGCATCTCGACCTGACGCCCGAGCAGCGGGCGCTGCGCGACCGGCTGCGCGAGTACTTCGCCGAGCTGGTCACCCCGGCGTACGTCGCGGAGCTCACGGGCAGCGAGGGCGGCGGCCCCGAGTACACGCGCGTGCTGCGCAAGCTCGGCGCCGACGGCTGGCTCGGCATCGGTTGGCCCAGGGCCTACGGCGGGCAGGACCGCACGCCGATCGAGCAGTTCCTGTTCTTCGACGAGGCGGCGCGGGGCGGCGTCGTGCTACCCTTCCTCACGATCAACTCCGTCGGGCCCGCGCTGATGCAGTTCGGCACCGAGCAGCAGAAGCGCGACATCCTGCCGCGCATCCTGCGCGGCGAGGTGCACTTCGCGATCGGCTACACCGAGCCGGGCGCCGGCACCGACCTGGCCTCGCTGCGCACGCGCGCGGTGCGCGACGGCGACGACTGGGTCATCAACGGCAGCAAGGTCTTCACGAGCGGCGCCGAGTACGCGGACTACATCTGGCTCGCCGCCCGCACCGATCCCGAGGCGAAGAAGCACAAGGGCATCTCGATCTTCGTCGTCGACACCAAGCTGCCCGGCTTCCGCGTGACGCCGATCCGCACCATGGCCGACTACCGCACCAACGCGACCTTCTACGACGACGTGCGCGTGCCGGCGTCGATGCTGGTCGGGCGCGAGAACGAGGGCTGGGCGCAGATCACCACCCAGCTCAACCACGAGCGCATCGCGCTCATGCCGGTCGGCTGGCTCGACCGCGTCCTGCTCGAGGTGCGCCGCTGGGCGGTGGAGACCCGGCGTCCCGACGGACGTCGCGTGATCGACGATCCGTGGGTGCAGGCGAACCTCGCGCGCGTGCGCGCGAAGCTCGAGGTGCTGAAGCTCCTCAACTGGAAGCAGGCCTGGAGCATGACCAAGGGGACGCTGAACTTCGCCGAGGCGTCGACGGTCAAGGTCTACGGCAGCGAGTTCAACATCGAGGCCTACCAGCTGCTGATGGAGGTGGTCGGCGAGGCCGCGGCGCTGAAGCGCGAGTCGCCGGCGGCGGTGCTGGCCGGGCGCCTCGAGCGCATGTACAAGTCGAGCTTGATCTTGACGTTCGGCGGCGGCACCAACGAGGTGCAGCGCGACATCATCGCGATGGCCGGGCTCATGATGCCGCGGGCGCTGCGCTGACGGCGGGCAGGGGAAGCAGCAGATGGACTTCGCGTTCACGCACGAGCAGGAGGCGCTGCGCGACCTCGCGCACAAGATCCTCGCGGACCACGTCACGCAGGAGCGTCTGAAGATCGTCGAGGCGGGCAACGAGTGGTTCGACCGCGAGGCCTGGGGCGCGCTCGCGCAGGCGAACCTGATCGGCCTCGGCTTCTCCGAGGAGTACGGCGGCAGCGGGCTCGGCCTCATCGAGGTCGCGCTGGTGCTCGAGCAGATCGGCCGCACGGTCGCGCCCGTACCGTACCTGGCGACGGTCGTCATGGGCGGCATGCCGATCGAGCGCTTCGGCAACGACGAGCAGCGCCGCCGCCTGCTGCTGCCCGTGGCCGCGGGCGAGACGGTCCTCACCGCGGCGCTGATCACGGAGGCCTCGGACGACCCCTTCGTCGTCGGCACGACGGCGAGGCGCGACGGCAGCCGCTGGCGCCTCGACGGCACCAAGATCTTCGTCCCGGCGGCGCACCTCGCGGAGCGCATCCTGGTGCCGGCGCGCACGGGCGGAGCGAAGGTCGGGCTGTTCCTGCTCGACCCGGGCGCGAAGGGCGTCGACCTGCAGCGCCAGAAGGCGACCAGCGGCGAGCGGGTCACCCGGCTCGTGCTGGAGGGTGCCGCGGTCGAGGAGCGCGACGTCCTCGGCGATCCCGAGCGCGGCAACGAGGCGCTGCAGTGGACCGTCGAGCGGACGCTCGCCGGCCTCTGCGCGGTCGAGCTCGGCGTCGCCGCGGAGGCCTTGCGCTTGACGGCCGAGTACACTTCGAAGCGCGAGCAGTTCGGCAAGCCGGTCGGCTCGTTCCAGGCCGTCGGGCAGCGCGCCGCCGACGCCTACATCGACGTCGAGGCGATCCGCCTCACCACCTGGCAGGCGGTGTGGCGCCTCGCCGAGGGGCTGCCCGCGACCGACGAGGTGCGGATCGCGAAGTTCTGGGCGGCCGAGGGCGGCCACCGCGTGACCTACGCGGCGCAGCACCTGCACGGCGGCATCGGCGTCGACGTCGACTACCCGCTGCATCGCTACTACACGTGGTCGAAGCAGCAGGAGCTGACGCTCGGCTCGGCGCACCCGCAGCTCGTGAAGCTCGGCGCCTCGATGGCGGCGCAGGACGTGTGATCCGATGCCCGGTCGTGGTCGCCGGGCACCGTACCCGATCGCGGCGGCCGTGGGAGCGACGCTCGCTGCGTGCATGGCGAGCACGCCGGAGCCGGCCCCGGCGGACGTCGAGCGCGGCGCGCGCCACGCGACCGCAAGCCTGCGCGAGGTCACGACGCGGCTCGCGCGGCGCGATCTCGCGGGCCGCGACAACGACACGCCGGGCTCCGCGCTCGCGCAGGACTACCTGATCCGCCGTCTCGCCAAGATCGGCCCGGGCCTCATGCCGGGTATCGGCATGGATGCCTACCGCCAGCCGTTCGTCGAGTCCGGCCGCGCGGGCGTCAACCTGCTCGCGGTCATCCCCGGGCGCGAGCCGGGCCGCGAGTACGTCGTCGTCGGCGCGCACTACGACGGCCTCGGCTCGCGCGGCGGGCCCGACGGACGCTGCGCGTTCTCGAGCCCGCCGGACGGCGAGATCTGCGCCGGCGCGACCGACAACGCGGCCGGCGTCGCGGCAGTGCTCGCGATCGGCAACGCGATCCGCCGCCTGCCGGTCGAGCCCAGACGGTCGGTGGTCCTCGCGCTGTGGGACGCGGAGGAGGACGGGCTGCTCGGCTCGCTCGCGTACGTGCGGAGCCCCGCGGTGCCGCTCGAGGACACGGTCGCGTACGTCAACGTCGACATCCTCGGCGCGAACCTGCTGCCCGCGCTGCGCGGCTCGAGCTTCGCGCTCGCCGCGGAGACGGGCGGCGAGCGCCTGCGCGCCGCGGTCGACGGCGCGGTCGCGGCCGAGGGCCTCGCGACGCGGCAGATGAGCTACGCCTTCGGTCTGATGCGCAGCGACTACGCGACCTTCGTCGGCGCGAGCGTGCCGACCGTGTTCCTCACCGACGCGACCGGCGGCTGCTACCACACGGTCGGCGATACGGTCGAGGTCGTCGACTTCCGCAAGCTGCGCGCGCAGAGCCGGATCGGCTACCGCCTGGTCGTCGCGCTCGCCGAGACGGACGGGCGGCCGGAGTTCGTGCCGCCGAGCGCGCAGGCCGCGACCTACGACGACGTCGTCGCGCTCGCGGAGACGCTGCAGGCGGCGCTCGCGGACCTCGCGCTGTTCCCGCCCGCGGAGCGCGAGGTCCTGCGCGGCGTCGAGGCCCGCGTCGCACGGCTCGTCACCGAGGGGCCGGCGGAGCTCGACGCGGCCGATGCCGGCTTCGCGCTCGGCGCGGCCGCCGACACGCTGGGCGCGCTCGGGCGCCTCGGCTGCCGGCGCTTCTGAGTCGTCACCGTGTCGACCAGCGTCGTGCTCGCCTCTTGGCCTGGGCCGATCGTCGCGCGTCTCCGCGAGGTCGCCCGACCGGCCTCCGAGCCACGTAGCTCGAGGATGCGCGCCGCCCGCGTCAGCGCTCGACGATCTGCTCGACCGCCGCTTCGAGACCCGCGAGGACCCGCGAAGGGATCGGGCCGGCGGCGAGCGTCGTCCCGGCATCGAAGCCGTCAGCCGTGCGCGAGAACACCGTGACCGTCGCGTCGCGCGGGTCGATCACCCAGTACTCGTCGACGCCGTTGCACGCGTAGACGTCCTTCTTCTCGGTCAGGTCGCGCTTGCGCGTCGAGGACGAAAGGATCTCGACGACCAAGTCCGGAACGACTTTCAGGAGCTGTCCGGGCACCGGTGCCGGCGCCGCCGCCCAGCGCTCGCGCGAGACGAACGACGCATCGGGCTCGAGCGTGTCGCCCGAGCGCAGATCGAAGCCGGTGCTCGAGTCGAGCACCTCGCCGAGACCACGCGGGATGACGTGAGCGGCCAGGACGTGCACGACCCTGGCGCCGATCCGCCCGTGCGGCCAGCCTGCCGGCGGGCTCACGACGATGCGCCCGTTGAGCAGCTCGTAGTGTCCGAGGTCGGACGGCGGACGCCGCTCGAGCCAGGCGCGGAACTCGTCCTGCGTGAGCGGTCCGGCCGGTGTCGCGTGCTGCTCCGTCGCCATCGGCACCGGATCGTAGCGCGAACCGCCATGACGCGGAAGATCGGGTACGCCCGGACATGCCGGCAATGTAGGCGGCAGCAAAGTCAGCGGACGCTTGGGCTCACGAGAAGCTGCCGTGCCGCCCCGCGCCTCCTGCGAACCGCGCCGCGCCCGCCACGGTCTCGCCCGACGCGATCACCTCGAGCCCGAGCCGGGTCTCGTTGCGCAGCGCCTCCTCGAGCGACAGGTTCCATTGCTCGTAGGCCGAGCGGCGATCGTTGCGAACGCAGCGCTGCGGAAAGGCCGCGATCCGGCGCGCGAGCTCGAGCGCGTGCTCGAGCGCGGTGCCGGGCTCGACGATCCGGTTCGCGAGCCCCATGCGGAGCGCCTCGTCGCCCGACACCCCGCGACCCGTCAAGATGAGATCGAGCGCGTGGCTCTGGCCGATCAGGCGCGGCAGCCGGATGGTGCCGCCGTCGACCAGCGGCACGCCCCAGCGGCGGCAGAACACGCCGAACACCGCGTCGCGCGCCGCGACGCGCAGGTCGCACCAGACGGCGAGCTCGAGCCCGCCCGCGACGGCCCAGCCCTCGACGGCGGCGATGGTCGGCTTCGAGAGCAGCATCCGGCTCGGGCCCATGGGGCCATCGCCGTCCTCGCGGACGGTGTTGCCGCGCCCGTCCGACACGCCCTTCAGGTCGGCGCCGGCGCAGAACACGCCGCCAGCGCCGGTCAGGACCGCGACCTTGAGGGCCGGGTCCGCGTCGAAGCGGCGGAACGCCCCGGCGAGCGCCTCGGCGGTCGGCCGGTCGACCGCGTTGCGGACCCCGGGTCGGTCGATGGTGACGACCGCGATCTCGTCGCGCCTCTCGAAGCGTACGCTCTCCATTTCGGTCCCTCGCAATCGATTTGGGGGCGCATCCCGCGCCGAAAAGGCTTTTACGTCGTCAAGCGAGCAGTGGTAAGATCCGGCGCCCTGCCGGCCGCCATGCCCGTGCGACGACCCTCCCGCGCGAAAGGATGCGACCCATGTCCATGACCAGGCTCACCAGCACGACGCTCGCCGCGGTGGTCGTCTCGCTCGCCGCCGCCGCCGCCTACGCCCAGACGGGTGCGACGCTCACGCCGAACGAGCGCAACTACATGGTCAACAAGGACATCCAGTCCGAGCGCTGGACCATCAACCTGAACCTGTCGTCGGCGGATCCGGCGAGCATCGTCAACGTGACGGGCAACATCTTCCGCGCCGACGGCGGCGCGCCGAGCTTCGTGCTGTGCCAGGTGCGGCCCGACTCGACCGGCACGCTCGCCGACCCGGCGTCGACCTTCCGCCTGACGTGCCAGGGCACCGACGCCTGCCAGACCACCGCCTCGCAGTGCGCGCGCGACGACTGGCGGCCGATCAGCGACGACGTGCCGATCCCGGCGAGCTTCTTCCTCCCCCCGGCCGGGCTCGGCGCGGCCGCGAGCGCGTCGGCGAGCGCCGCGCGCGACGACGCGTCCCGCGGGACCGCGGCTGCGACGCTGAGCCGGCGGCTGCGCGACGCGGTGGCGAGCGCCTGGTCGACGGTCCGGGTCTGGCTCGCCGGCGGCTCGCGCCTCGCGACGCCGCGCAGCGCGCACGCGCAGGCCGCCGGCCGCGGGGCGACGCTGTCGCTCGACCGGCTCAACTTCCTCGTCAACAAGGACGTCGGCGCCGAGCGCTGGTCGATCTCCCTCAACTACGTGCCGCAGACGACGGAGCAGGGCGGGGTCGCGCCGGTGCTCGAGAGCGTCACCGGCAACGTCTACCAGCCCGACGGCAGCCCGCCGAGCTTCATCTACTGCACGCCGCGGCCCGACTCGACGGGCTCGCTCGAGCTGCCGGGCAGCGAGTTCCGCTTCTCGTGCCAGGGCACCAGCTCTTGCGCGACGACCGCGCGGGAGTGCGCGCGCACGCAGTGGACGCCGCTCGGCGACGACATCCGGCTGCCGGCGAGCTTCTTCCTGCCGCCGGGCGGACTGCCGGCGAGCGTCCAGTCGGATCCCGAGATCGTCATCATCGGGCGCACGTCCGACCCGCCCTCGATCGTGTCGTCCGACTTCACGACGACGGCGGGGGCCTCGGCCGCTCGTCCCCAGGGCGGCTGCCCCGAGGGCGAGACGTGCTTCGTGACCGAGCTCGGCAGCTGCGAGGAGGTGCGCGGCCGCGTCGTCGCGCTCGAGGGCTTCGGCTGCGGCTGCTTCGTCGAGGACGTGCCGGCGGGCTGCGTCGGCTGCGGCGAGGGCTCGTCGGGCCAGTGCGGCGGCTCCTGCGACTTCCCGGTCGGGGGCGCGACCGCACGCGGCACCTGCCTGCCGTTCTCGCTCGAGAGCTCGGACTGCAGCTGCTACGCGATCGACGCGCGCGAGAGCCAGGCGGTGCAGGGCTGCGGCGGCCCGCAGAACGTCGGCTGCGCCGGCGACCGCTGCTGCGCGGACGACCCGCGCGACGGCTGCGACCCGCTCGGCGGCAACGCGGGCTGCTTCGGGATCTGCGTCGCGGCCGACGGCTGCAACCCGGCCGAGCAGCAGTGCGGCGTCTGCCTCGCACCGCAGGGCCAGTTCTGCGGCAACGGCGACCGTGAGGGCAGCGAGCAGTGCGACCGCTCGGACCTCGCCGGCGAGAGCTGCACGTCGCTCGGCTTCTCGGGCAGCGGCTCGCTGGGCTGCACGTCGTCGTGCGGCTTCGACACCAGCGGCTGCTCGCAGGGCGGCAACGAGCCGCCGCGCATCGTCGACATCGACTTCCCGCCGGTCATCGACCCGAACGGCGGACCCGTGCTCGGCACGGTCGACTTCGAGGACCCCGACGGCGACGTCGTGCGCGCGTTCTTCCAGCCGCTGACCGGCAACGTCGACCCGTTCTCGTTCGACCCGGACGTCTTCGGGCGCGCCTCGGGCAGCTTCGACTTCTTCGTCAACTGCAACGGCAACGTCGACGACTACGTGGTCGAGGTGACGCTCGAGGACCAGCAGGGCAACCGCAGCGAGCCCGCGATCCTGCAGTGGAGCTGCGAGACGGTCGCCGAGTGCGGCAACGGCCAGGTCGAGGAGGGCGAGGAGTGCGATCCGCCGGGACAGTCCTCCGCCTGCGGCTCGGGCTTCCTGTGCACCAACGACTGCTCGCAGTGCGTCTCGGCGACGTCCTGCGAGGGACGCTGCTGCCCGGGCCGGGACGACTTCTGCACGCCGCCCCAGGCGCAGTGCTACTGCGACGAGGCCTGTCGGGAGTTCGAGGACTGCTGCGACGACGTGAGCAGCGCGTGCGGGTTTTAGCTTGACGAGGGGCTCGCGCCCCTCGTCCCGCGCTCGACGTCGGCGCCCGAGGCGCGCACCCGCCATGTAGCCGCACGTCGCCCAGCCTTCTTGGCGGCGGTGCGGCACCTGCGCTACTCTGCGGAGCCGGCCGTCGCTCCGGGTGCGCCGGGGTGCAACCGTTGCCCGGAGCGCGTGCCGGGCGAGAGCTAAGCGATGCGAATCACGGCGACGGCGGTCTCGGACATCGGCCGCGTCCGCAAGACGAACCAGGACTCGGTCGGCTGCTTTCCCGACGTGAGCCTCTTCCTGCTCGCCGACGGCATGGGCGGCCTCAAGGACGGCGAGGTCGCGAGCCGGCTCGCGATCGACGTCATCGCACACCACGTGCAGACGGGAAACGGCGACGCCCAGCGCGACGACGCCGGCGTGCTGCGCAGCGCGATCGCCTCGGCCAACGAGCGCATCCTGCACGAGGGCGAGGCGCGCGGCGAGCTGTCGGGACGGGTCCGGATCGGCGCGACGATCGTCGCGCTGCGCGTGCTCCCCGAGCAGGGGCGCGCGCTGTGGGCCCACGTCGGCGACAGCCGGCTCTACCGCGTGCGCGACGGCAAGCTGACGCTGCTGACCGCCGACCACACCGTCGCGGGCGCCGCCTACCGCGACCAGGGCAACGTCCCGCTCGACCTGCCGCACACCAACATGCTCGTGCAGGCGCTCGGCGTCGCGCAGGAGGTCGAGCCGTCGCTCGGCTCGGACGACGTCCGGCCGGGAGACCTCTTCCTGCTGTGCAGCGACGGCGTCTCGGGGCTGCTCAAGCCCGATCAGCTCGAGCGCACCCTCGCCGAGGACCTGCCGCTCGAGGCCAAGGCGCAGAACCTCATCCGGCTCGCGCTCGAAGCGTCGGGCCGCGACAACGCGAGCGTCGTGCTCGTCCAGGTGGTTCCGGACTGACCGCCCTCTCCTGATGACGGAAGGCCGCCTCATCAAGAACAAGCTCCGCATCGTGCGCCAGGTCGGGCGCGGCGGGATGGGGTACGTCTACGAGGTCTTCCACGAGGGCCTGCGCGTCACGCGCGCGCTGAAGCAGATCGTCGGCGACCTGCAGGACAACCCCGAGATCGAGCGTCGCTTCCTGCACGAGGCGCAGATGATGGCGCGGCTCGAGCACCCGCACATCGTGCGCGTGTTCGACATCGACCAGGAGCCGGGCTTCGGCACCTACCTCCTGATGGAGTTCATTCGCGGCCGCGACCTCGGCGAGCTGCTGCGCGAGGAGGGCCGCTTCAGCTACGCCGAGACGCTGCGCATCGGCATCGCGGTCGCGTCCGCCCTCGACTGCGCGCATCGCGCCGGCCTCGTCCACCGCGACATCAAGCCGGCCAACATCCTGATCGAGGACGGCACCGGCCGTCCCGTCGTGACCGACTTCGGCATCGCCAAGGAGGTCGAGAGCGCCGGCGACGAGAGCTTCACCCGCACCGGCAGCTTCGTCGGCACCTACCGCTACTCCTCGCGCGAGCAGATCCGCAGCGAGAAGGGCGTGCCGATCGACGGCCGGGCCGACATCTACTCGCTCGGCGTCGTGCTCTACGAGATCTTCGCCGGCCGCAAGTACCTGGCCGGCATGCCGGAGCTCAAGATCGCGAGCTGCGTCGGCTACCAGGACGACTGGCAGCCGGTGCTCGACTACCCCGAGCCGCCGCCGGCGCTGTTCGAGCGGGTGATCCTCGAATGCCTCGCGCCCGACCGCGACAGGCGGGTGAAGAGCGCGAGCGAGCTGGTCCGGCGCCTCGAGGAGTGCCGCCGCGTCGAGAGCATCGACTTGGCGCCGGCCGGCGACGCGCCCGGCGAGGCGACGCTCGCGGCCAGCGCGGCGACGACGCGCACCGCGCCCGCGCCGTCGCAGGCTGGCGCCACGCAGGTCGCGGCGGCGCTGGGCGAGATGACGGCAACGACGCGCGACGAGCCCGAGCGTCCACAGACCGCGACCGAGACGCGGAGCCAGTGGGTCGCGCTGCTGCAGGGGCTGCGCGGCGCGGTCGACGACCAGGCGGGCGAGTTCGAGCGCCTTCTGAAGGAGCTGATCGCCCTCGACCTGCCGCGCGACGACTTCCGCCAGCTCGACGACATGAGCCAGATCCTGCACCGCGTCGAGCGCGCGGAGGGCGAGGGTCAATACCAGGAAGCGGCCTCGAACCTGCAGGGCCTGTCGGACCGCATCCAGCGCCTCAACGCCGAGATCGAGCGCACGGTCGCGAGCGCGATCGAGGGCCGTGCGGCCGAGCTCTCGGAGCGCTGGCGCGAGCTCGTCGAGAGCGCGGGCGACCTGCTGCCGCCCGAGCGGACGCGGGCGTTCGAGCCGATCCTGGCGCCGCTCGGCGAGCTGCTCGCGGCGAACGACTGGGAAGGCTCGCGCGAGGCGCTGCGCGAGGCGAACGTCCAGCTCGAGCGGAGCCGCGGGGAGGCGCGCGCCGCGGCGAGCGAGCGAAGCGGCGCCGCCCTCGGCGAGCTGCGTGCGACGTACGAGGCGCTGCGGGCGCGCTCGGCCGAGGCCGCGTCCGATGCGGGCGCCGACCCCGACGCCGTGCAGCGCGAGGTCGCCGCCGCGCTCGAGCAGGGTGCGCTGCAAGCCGCGCTGCGGCGTGGCGCAGAGGCGCTCGAGGCCGTGCGCGGCGCGGCCGCGCGGCTCGATCGCGACGAGCGGACGCGGGCCGAAGCGGCGCGACGCGACGCCGAGCAGGCGCGCGCGTCGCTCGACCTCGGCGAGGCGGGCGAGCTCGCCGCGGACGCGCTGCAGGCCGCGGAGGCGGCGCAGGCCGACGCGGAGGCACGGGCTGCCCGCGGCGACGCACGCGGCGCCGCCGAGGCCTTCGCGAGCGCGGCCGCGCTCTTCACGACGGCCGTGGAGAGAACGCGCGCCGTCGCGGCGCGGCAGGTCGAAGCGGCAGCCGATGCGCTGCGCGAGGTCGCACAGCGCGCGGCCACCGCACCGTCCGAGGTGGTCGGGGACGCTCGCCGCGCGGCGCAGCGCCTGCTGGAGGGCGATCGGCCGCGCGAGCGCCGGGCCGCTATCGCCGCCCTGCGGGAAGCGGGTGCCGCGCTCGAGCGCGCGCTCGCCGACGTCGCGCCGTGGCAGCAGGCACGCGACGAGGAGCGCAGAGCCCTCGCTGCGCGCGAGAGCGCGAGCGCGCTCGGCGCGCGCACGACGGACCTCGCCGCCGCGGACCGGTTGGTCGACGAGGCGCGCGCGGCGTCGGCGCGGCGGGACTTCACCGCCGCGCGCGAGCGCCTCGCGGGCGCCGCCGCGGCCTTCGAGCAGGTGGCGC
>JBFMAS010000187.1:0-3997 GCA_040755575.1 Thermodesulfobacteriota bacterium | reverse complement strand
CACCTGACGATCGAGCCGGTCGAAACGTTTGCTTGGCACTCGCGCACGCTGGAGACCGTGCGCGACCGGCGGCCGCGGAGCCTCGAGGAGCGCAGCCTTCGTCTCGGGCTCTACCGCGTCGTCGCCTCCGGCCGCTGAGCCGCGGCGGGCGCGGCCGGGGGCTCGACCACCTGGAGTGCGGCTGCCCTGCCGACCTCCATCGGGTCACCCCGGCTCGGCGTCTACCCTCTCCGCGAGCCGCCTTCCCACAGGCCGAGGCGCATCTTCCACGGGGTGATCATCGAGCGCGCGATCTCGGCCTTGGAGATCTTCGACGTCCCGGCGCGGCGCTGCGTGAACACGATCGGGACCTCGATGCCGCGCAGCCCCGCGTGCACGACGCGGTACTTGAGCTCGACGAGGAACGAGTAGCCGTCGGTCTTGATGCTCTCGAGCCCGATCGCCCGGAGCGCGCGCGCGGTCAAGCACTGGAAGCCGCTCGTGCAGTCGCGGAACGGCATGCCGGTGACGACGCGCGCGTAGGTGTTCGCCACCTGGCTCATGATGAGCCGCGACAGCTCCCAGTTCACCACGCTGATGCCGTTCATGTAGCGCGAGCCGATGACGAGGTCGGCGTTCGCCGCGCCCGCGACGAGCGTCGGGAGGTACTGCGGATCGTGCGACCAGTCGCCGTCCATCGAGATGACTGCCCCGTAGCCCTCGTCGAGGGCCCTCTGGAACGCTTGCCGGTACGCGCTGCCGAGGCCGAGCTTCCCCGGACGATGCATCACCTTCAGGCGCGGCTCGGCCGCGGCCAGCTCGTCCGCGAGCCGGCCCGTGCCGTCCGGCGAGTTGTCGTCGACGATCATGTAGTCGGCCCCGATCGGCGACGACAGGACGGCGGAGCAGAGCGCCTGCAGGTTGTCGCGCTCGTTGTAGGTCGGGGTGACGACGAGGACACGCATCGCGGGCGCCCCACCGTCGCATATCGGCTGTTGCACCGCCAGCGAGTCAGGCGCGCGTGGCGCGGATGACGACGTACGACCAGCGCGACCGCGGCAGGAGCCTCGCCGCGGCGCGCTCGAGCGCGCCGAGCGCGCGCACGACGCCGGCGCGCGAGCCGAGGCTCGGCAGGCCGAAGCGGTGGTGCAGCAGCACGCGGTCGAGCGGCAGCGGCGCCGCGTCCTCGGCCTCCACGCCGACGAGCGGCAGGCCGGTGAGCAGCGCGCGCAGCCAGCGCTCGTCGGAGCGCGCGGCGCCGCGCTCGGCGGGCACCAGCGCCATCTGCAGGCGGATCAGCGGATTGCGCGCGTTGGGCTCGACGAGGACGAAGCGTCCGCGCGGGCGCAGCACGCGGCAGCCCTCCTCGAGCGCCGCGCGCGGCTGCGGCAGGTGGTGCAGCAGGTCGCGCACGAGCACCGTCGCGAACGAGCCGTCGGCGAACGGCAGCCGGCCTGCGTCGGCGCACGCGAAGCGCGCGGCCGGCACGGCACGCGCCGCGAAGGCGACCTTGGCCGCGAACGCGTCGACGCCGAGGAAGCGCGCCGGGCCGCCGTCCGTCGCGCCGCGCCCGGCCGCGAGGTGCAGCAGGTTCGCTCCCTCGCCGCAGCCGATCTCGAGCAGCGGCAGCGCCGCGCCGGCGAGCGCGCCGCGGACGAAGGCCGCCTCGCGCTCGGCGAAGCCCGCGCCCCGCGTCTGCCACAGGAAGTGCTCGACGTCGGCCGCCGCGAAGTGTGCCCGCTGCTGCGCGAGGAAGGCGTCGGATCGCTCGTCGGTCGCCATCGCGTCTCAGGTGACGAACAGCACGCGTAGCAGGATCCGCCAGCACTGGCTCACGTCGACCCACGGCGGCAGGAAGAACGGCACCCACGCGAGCGCGACGAAGGCGAACGCCATGCCCTGCGCCGCACGCAGGCGCAGCGCCGACGGCAGCGTCGTCGCGAGCCCGTCGCGCATGGGTGCGAGGGCGCGTGCGTTCGCCCACCAGCGCCCCGCGATCACCGCGACGCCGTTCATCAGGCCCCAGACGACGAAGCCGATCCACGCCGACGGCGGGTACGCCTCGATGCCGAGCACCTTGAGCGCGCCCCAGACGTGCCACAGCCCGCTCGCGAGGAAGGTCAGCAGGACGTTGAGCTCGGCGTGGCGCCGGTTGCCGCCGAGCGGCACGTAGACGTAGTTGCGCAGCCACAGGCCGAACGAGACGTGCCAGCGGCGCCAGAACTCCGCCACCGAGCGCGAGCGCCACGGGCGATCGAAGTTCTCCATGACGTCGAAGCCGAGCGGCCGCGCGAACGCGAGCGCGACGTCGGTCCAGCCGGAGAACACGATGTAGAAGGTGAAGTAGAGCTCGACGATCCACAGCCAGAGCCGCGGATGCGAGACGCCGAGCCCGCCGGTCGCGAAGATCGTCTCGTTCTCCTGCGCGAGGTAGAAGACGCCGATCAGGACCTTGGCCGACCCCCAGAAGAAGCGGCCCGCGCTGCGCACGAGCAGGCGCAGCCAGTCGCGCAGCTCCGCCCACGAGTCGACCGCCGGGCCACGCCGGCGATGGGCGTCGAGCTGCTCCGTGGTCTCGATCGGGCCGTTGATGAAGGTCGGGAAGAAGAGCGTCGCGAGCAGGAACTCGCGCAGCGTGCGCCGCGGCGTCCCGCGCGAGCGGCGATCGACGACGTAGGCGATGCAGCGCAGCCACCAGACGTTGGTCGCGAACGACCAGAACTCGCGCATGTGGCTGGTGTTGCCGGCGAAGACGTCGCCCGGCAGAAGCGTGGGGTACGCGGCGAGCGCGACGACGAGCAGCCCGGCGAGCGCCGTGCCGCCGCGTCCGGGCACGTACTCGACCGTCGACCACAGGCAGAGCGAGTAGACGAGCGCCGCGAGCCCGACCGTGAACGAGCCGAGCAGCATCACGCTCGCGACGCCGAGCGCGACGACCACCCACTCGCGCGCGCGGCGGGCGAGCGGTGCCGCGACGAGCCCGAGCGCGACCAGTACGGCGCCGTAGAGCGCGTAGTGCGCGAACAGGCTGTGTCGCGCCTCCCAGATGCCGAGCTGGAGGTCGGTGAGCTCCGCGACGATGCGCGAGCCGAGCTGGCCCGTGCTCATAGGCGATGCGCGCGCACCACGGTTTTCGGCCAGAGCCCCCTCTCGGCCAGCAGGTTCCAGATCTTGTGGCTCGCGAGGAAGTGGCCGTCGCGGCCCCAGCGCGCCTGCTCGGGGATGCACAGCTCGTTGTCGCCCGGCGCACCCTGCTCGAGCTCGACGAAGGCCGGCGTCAAGTCGACGCACGGCGCGATCTGCTCGAGCTGCTCGCAGCGCGGCGCGCCGTCCGCCGAGGCGTCGAACGACGGGCAGCGCGGCGCGATCGCGATCGCGAACGTCGCGCCGGCGTCGCGGCTCACCGCCGCGATGCGCTCGACGATCTCGCGCAGGCGCTCGCGTGCGCGCGCGCGCTGGTCCGCCGACGCGAGCGGTGACGGCTCCGCGATCTCGACCGTGCCGCCCGCGCGCACGGCCGGCGTCCGTGCGAGCCAGCGCGCCATCCCCGACAGATCGAGCAGCCCGCTCGCGGGCGGGACGTCGCCCGGCTCGAGCCGCGCCCGGGGCCGGTCGAGCGCCGCCGCGAGGTCGTGCTCCGGATCGACCAGCAGCACGACCACGTCCGGCGCCCAGCGCAGCCCGCGCCGCTCGAGGAAGCGCAGCGCCTCGGCCGGGCCGTAGCCGGGGATGGTGCCGTTGATCACCGACACCCTGGCGCCGCGCCGGCTGTCGGCGAGGTGGGAGAGCCTGACCGACAGGCGGTCCGCGCGTGCGAGCCCGACGCCGTCCGCGACCTCGTCGCCGAGCAGCAGCACCCGCACCTCGCCGGGCCGCTTCGCGTACGGCCAGGCCTGGTCGTGCAGCCCCTGCTCGTTGATCGCCACCGGGGCGCTCCAGCGGCGCCGCGCCGCGAGCGGCGCGCACGGGTCGAGCGTGACGGTGAGGCCCGGCGCGAAGGTCCAGCCGACCACGGGAT
>JBFMAS010000186.1:0-2478 GCA_040755575.1 Thermodesulfobacteriota bacterium | reverse complement strand
GGAGGACGCCCGCGCGGCGCGCGCCGGCGACGCGCCCGGCGCGCCGCCGGTCGAGGTGCCGGCGGCGCTGCCGCTCCGCCTGCCGGCGTCCGGCGGTGCGACGCTGGTCACGCTCGACCTCGGCGAGGAGAGCGCCGGCACGGTGCTGCTCGAGGTCGACGCGCCGGCCGGCGCGCGCTTCGACGTCGCCGTCGCCGAGAGCCTCGACGAGCACGGCCGGCTGCGCCGCCTGCAGCAGCACAGCGGCTTCCGCTACGTCGCGCGCGGCGCGCTCGACCGCTTCGAGAGCTTCGATCCGATGGGGCTGCGCTTCGTGCAGATCAGCGTGCGCGCCCCGGGCGGGCCGGTCGTGCTGCGCGAGGTCGGCGTGCGCGAGCGCGTCTTCCCGCGGCCGGCCGGCGCGGCGTTCGCGTGCAGCGACGAGCTGCTGACGCGCATCTGGGCGGTCGGCCGCCGTACCGTCGACCTGTGCTCGCACGACGCCTACGTCGACTGCCCGTCGCGCGAGCAGCGCGCCTGGACGGGCGACGCGGTCGTCCACCAGATGGTCGACCTGGCGACCAGCCCGGACTGGAGCCTCGCCCGCTGGCACGTCGAGCTCACCGCGACGCCGCGCCCCGACGGCATGCTGCCGATGGCGGTCGCGAGCGACATGGCGGCGGCGGACGCGACCTACATCCCGGACTGGCCGCTGCACTGGGTGCACGCGCTGCACGAGCTGCACCGCTACACCGGCGACCGCGAGCTGGTCGCGCGCCTGCTGCCCGTCGCCGAGAGCCTGCTGCGCTGGTTCGAGCCGTTCCAGCAGCCCGACGGCCTCCTCGGCGACGTCACCGGCTGGGTGCTGATCGACTGGAGCGCGGTGAGCGTCGCGGGCAAGTGCGCCGCGCTGAACGCGCTCTGGGCGCGCGCCCTGCTCGAGTTCGCCGCCCTGGCCGCCTGGCTCGGCGACGCGGGACGCGCGGCATGGGCGCGCGCCGCGTGGGGGCGCGTCGCGTGCGGCTTCGACGCCTTCTGGGACGAGAGGCGCGGCGTCTACGTCGACCACGTGCTCGCCGGCGTCCCCGGACGCACCGTGAGCCAGCACGCGAACGCGGCGGCGATCTGCGCGGCGCTCGTCCCGGAGACGCGGCTGTCGCGCGTGCTGCGCCCGCTCCTCGACCGCTCGTGCCTGGTGCAGGCGTCCTGGCTGCTGCCCGGGCGCACGACCATGCCCGAGGACGGCGACATGTACGCCGGCGCGGCCTACCTCCTCGCCGGGCCGCCCGCGCCGTGGTGGGACGTCGAGCGCCAGGTCGTCGCGGCGCAGCCGTTCTTCCGCTGGGTCGTGCACGATGCGGTCGCGCTCGCCGGCCAGGCGGACCGCGTCGCCGACCTGTGCCGCGACTGGCAGGCGCTGCTCGCGCGCTGCCCGACGACCTTCTCGGAGACCTGGTTCGGCGGCAGCCGCTGCCATGGCTGGAGCGCGACGCCGACGCGCGACCTCGTGGTGCACGTGCTCGGCGTCGGGCCGGCGGAGCCGGGCTTCACCGCGGCGCGCGTCGCGCCGCGGCTCGGCGACCTCGCGTGGGCGCGCGGCAGCGTGCCGACGCCGTTCGGCCTGCTGCACGTCGACGCGCGCCGCGACCGCGTCGACATCGACAGCCCGGTGCCGGTCGAGGTCGTGCCGCACGCCGGCGCGCGGCGACGGCTCGCCGCGGGACGGCACGTCGTCGAGATCGCCGAGGTCGACGCGCCCGCTTGACGTCCGCTCGGCGCGTGCGGCGTTCAGGCCGGCGCGTGCGCGCCGGCGTGGCCGCCGTGCGGCGCCATGCCGCGCACGCGGAACCCGAGGATGACCAGCACGATGCCGAACGCGATCGCGTAGATCCCGAGCAGCCAGACGATGCTCAAGGCGCCGGCAAGCGGAAAGATCACCAGCAGGATGCCGAAGCCGATCGACAGCACGCCCGAGAGCCCGAGCCACAGCTCGCCCTCGATCTCGCGTCGCAGCCGGATGGCGGCGATGATCTCGATCACGCCGGTCACCAGCGCCCAGGCGGCGATGTACATCAGCAGCGCGAACGCGGTCACCACCGGGGCGACGAAGGTGAAGATGCCGATCGCGATCCCGAGCAGACCCTCGAGCAGCAGCCAGCCCCAGTGCGGCGTGTGGGCGCGGCCGCCGATCGCGGAGATGACCGTGAACACGCCGTCGACCAGCATGTAGGCGCCGAAGAAGAGGATCAGCACCTCGAGCGTGATCCCCGGCCAGAGGAACGCGAGCACCCCGAAGACGATGCCCGCCACCCCGCGCAGCACCAGCGCCCACCAGTACCTCGCCAGCATCTCGACCATGGCTTCCCCCCGTCCCGGCGCCGTGGCGCCGATCCCGAGCCGATGACGACGACCATCATGCGCGAAATTGGCGATTGAGGCCACCCCGCCCGGGGGCCGCTTGCGCGCGGCTCCCGGGCGGGACACGGTCGTCGAGTGGGG
>JBFMAS010000185.1:0-8799 GCA_040755575.1 Thermodesulfobacteriota bacterium | reverse complement strand
CACGGCGGGACGCTGACGCTCGAGCCGAGCGAGCGCGGCGCTCGGTTCGCCGTCACCGTGCCGTTCGCCGCGGACGCCGAAGGACACGAAGCCGCAACGGAGCAGGGGTAGGGATGGACAGGATCCTGGTGGTCGACGACGAGAGCGGGATGCGCCTCGGGCTCACCGAGGTGCTCGAGCGCACGGGCTACGCGGTGACCGCGGTCGAGGGCGGCGCGCGCGCGCTCGACGCGCTCGAGCGCGAGCGCCACGCGCTGCTGATCAGCGACATGCGCATGCCCGGCATGAGCGGCCTCGAGCTGCTGCGCGCGGCGCGTGCACGGCATCCGGAGCTGCCGGCGCTGGTGATGACCGCGTACGGCACGGTCGAGGACGCGGTCGCCGCGATGAAGGCGGGAGCGCGCGAGTTCCTCACCAAGCCGTTCTCGCCGCAGGACGTGCTGCACCTGGTGCGCGGCATCCTGCACGAGCCCGTCGCCGACGCCGGCGCGCCCGCCGACACGTCGGCCTTCGAGCGCTGCATCGTCAGCCGATCGCCGGCGATGGCGCGGGTGCTGCAGGTCGCGGAGGCGGTCGCGGCGAGCCGGGCGACGGTGCTGATCGCCGGCGAGAGCGGCACGGGCAAGGAGCTGCTCGCGCGCCACGTCCACGCGTCGGGTCCGCGCCGCGGCCAGCCGTTCGTCGCCGTCAACTGCGCGGCGCTGCCGCGCGAGCTGCTCGAGAGCGAGCTGTTCGGGCACGAGCGCGGCTCGTTCACGGGCGCGGTCGGGCGCAAGCTCGGCAAGTTCGAGCTCGCGCACCGCGGCACCATCCTGCTCGACGAGGTCAGCGAGATGGAGCCGCTGCTGCAGGCGAAGCTGCTGCGCGTCCTGCAGGAGCACGAGGTCGACCGGGTCGGCGGCAGCCGTCCGATCCCGATCGACGCGCGGGTCATCGCCACCACCAACCGCGACCTGCGGGCGATGGTCGCGAGCGGCGCGTTTCGCCGTGACCTCTACTACCGCCTGCACGTCGTGCCGCTGACCCTGCCGCCGCTGCGCGAGCGGGGCGCCGACCTCGACGCGCTCGTCGACCACTTCTGCCGGCGCTTCGGCGGGGCGCGTGCACCCTCGCTCGAGCCGGCTGCGCGCGAAACGCTGCGCCGTCACGCCTGGCCCGGCAACGTGCGCGAGCTCGAGCACGTGATCGAGCGCGCCGTGCTGCTCGCCGGAGGGCCGATCATCCGGGTGAGCGACCTGCAGCTCGACGACGCGCCCGAGGACGCGCCGCCGGCGGCGGAGCGTCAGACGCTCGCCGGCCGCACGGTGCACGAGGTCGAGCGCCAGCTCATCTTCGAGACCCTGCAGCGGACCAACAACAACCGCAGCCACGCGGCGCGCATGCTCGGCATCAGCGTCCGCACGCTGCGCAACAAGCTCGCCGAGTACCGCAGCAGCGGGCTCATGCAGCCGAGCGCGTCCTGAGCGGACGCCCTGGAGGGAACGATGCAGATCTTCTCGAACGTGGTGCGCGGCCTCGGCGCCGCGCTCGACCTCTACCACGCGCGCCACCGCGTGATCGGCCAGAACCTGGCGAACGTCGAGACGCCGGGCTATCGCGCGCTCGACCTCGACTTCGGCAGCGCGCTCGAGCGCGCCTTCGACGGCGCCGCCGACGACGCGGCACCCCCCGAGCCGGTGGTCGACCTCCTGTCGCCGGTGAAGATCGACGGCAACTCCGTCGACCTCGAGCTCGAGACGACGCGGCTCGCCGAGAACTCGCTGCGGATCGTCGCGCTGTCGCGGATCCTCGCGAGGAAGTACGCCGGCCTCAAGGAAGCGATCGCGGAGCTGCGCTGATGAGCCTCGCCGGATTCTTCGCCATCAGCGCGAGCGGGCTCACGGCGCACCGCCTGCGCATGGACGTGATCACCGCCAACCTCGCCAACGCCCAGAGCACGAGCACGCCCGACGGCGGTCCGTACCGGCGCCAGGACGTCGTGCTCGAATCGATCCCGCAGGCCGAGCCGTTCGACGACCTGCTGGCCGCGAGCGGCGGCGCGGGTGCCGCGGTGCGCGTCGCGCGCGTGGTCGAGGACCAGAAGCCGCCGCGCCGCTCGTACGACCCCGGCCACCCGCACGCCGACCAGGACGGCTACGTCGCGCTGCCCAACGTCAACGTCGTCGCCGAGATGGTCGACCTGATGGCGGCGACGCGCGCCTACGAGGCGAACGTCGCGGCGGTGAACGCGACCAAGCGCGTCCTGCAGGCCGCGCTCGACATCGGAGAGGCATGAGATGAAGATCGCCGACACGCTGCCCCTGCGCGGTCCGGCGGAGGTCGCCGAGGCCGCGAAGCCCGCGGCCGGGGCGAAGCCGGCCGAGCGCGGCTTCGCGGCCGTGCTCGAGGACTCGCTGTCCGAGGTGAACCGCCTGCAGCAGAAGGCCGACGCCTCGATCAGCGCGCTCGCGACCGGCGGCAAGGCGAGCCTGCACGAGACCATGATCGCGATGGAGGAGGCGTCGGTCGCCTTCAAGCTGATGATGCAGGTGCGCAACAAGATCGTCGAGGCCTACCAGGAGGTCATGCGCATCCAGGTGTAGCGAGCGCCCAGGCCGCCCGCGCCGCACGACGTAGACACACGAGACGCACGACCCGAGCCGAGAGATGAACCGAGCACGAACCGTCCTCCTGCAGATCCGCGACTTCCTCGCCGGCCTGCCGCCCGCGCGCCGCGCGTCGTTCCTCGCGCTGTCCGCGGCGACGCTGGCCGCGACCGTGGGCTTCCTGGTCTGGGTGCAGCGCCCGCAGTACGCGGTGCTGCTCGCGAGGCTCGAGCCGAGCGACGCGAGCGCCGTCGTCGACTACCTCAAGTCCGCCAAGGTGCCGTACCGGATCGGCGCCGACGGCACGACGATCGAGGTGCCGCAGTCGGCGCTGCACGAGGCGCGCATGTCGCTCGCCGCGCGCGGCCTGCCGCAGGGCGGCACGATCGGCTTCGAGATCTTCGACAAGCAGACGCTCGGCATGACCGACTTCGTGCAGCGCCTCGACTTCCAGCGCGCGCTGCAGGGCGAGCTCGCGCGCACCATCACGAGCCTCGCCGTCGTCGAGGCGGCGCGGGTCCACCTGGCGCTTCCCGAGCGCTCGCTGTTCGTCAGCGAGGACCGCAAGCCGTCGGCGTCGGTGGTGCTCAAGCTGCGGCCGGGCCGGACGCTGACGCCGGAGCAGGTCGGCGGCATCGCGAACCTGGTCGCGGCGAGCGTCGAGCGGCTCGCACCGACCGACGTGACCATCGTCGACGTGAGCGGCGACGTGCTGTCGAGCGCCCGCGCGGAGGGCCGCGAGCGCGGTCCGGCCGACGCGATGCGCGCGTACCAGACGGAGATCGAGCAGGCGTACGTCGAGCGCATCGAGAGCATGCTCGAGCGGGCGCTCGGGCCGGGACACGCCGTCGCGCGGGTCACCGCGACGCTCGACCTGGCGCAGGTCGAGCGCACCGAGGAGCTGGTCGACCCCGACCGGATCGCCATCAAGTCGGAGAAGCGCAACGTCGAGAGCAACAAGACGAGCAGCGCGTCGGGCGTGCCCGGCGTCACGGCGACGCTGACCAACGACCCCGCGGGCGCCGCCGCGACGACGGGCGACGCCGGCTCGCAGCGCGAGGACGCGACCGTGAGCTACGAGGTCAGCCGCGTCACGAGCCGGCGCGTCGAGCCGATGGGCGCGATCCGCAAGCTCTCGGTCGCGGTGCTGATCGACGGCGTCGCGCGCGGCGACGGCGCGAGCAAGGAGTTCGCGCCGCGGCCGCCCGAGGAGCTCGCGCGCTACGAGGAGCTCGTCAAGCGCGTCGTCGGCTTCAGCGAGGAGCGCGGCGACCAGATCGAGGTGGTGAGCGAGCCCTTCGTCAGCCGTGCCCCGGAGACGATCGAGGGCCCGGGCCTGCTCGACCGCGTCGCGGGCTCTTCGGACGTGATCTGGCGCGTCGTCGGGATCGCGCTCTTCCTCGTGCTGGCGCTGCGCGTCGTGCGGCCCTTCCTGCTCGCCATGGCGAGCCGCGCACCGGCCCCGCAGCGCGAGCTGATCGCCGCCGTCGAGCAGGCGGCGCTGCCGCAGCCGAGCGACTTCGGCCGCGATCTCGGCGAGATCGCGCGCCAGAACCCCCAGCAGACGGCGATGGTGATCCGCCAGTGGGTGGGCGCGGAGCGGCGGGCGTGAACGCGCAGCCGCTCACCGGCCCCGAGAAGGCCGCGGTGCTGCTGCTCTCGCTCGGCCCCGAGGTCGCGACCGAGGTCATGCGCCACCTCGCCGAGGACGAGGTGCGCAAGGTCGTGCAGGCGGTCGCCCGCGTGCGCAGCGTCGACGCGGACCGGCTCGAGGTCGTGAACCGCGAGTTCGCCGAGTCGCTGGGCCAGAACCCGAGCCTGGCGGTCGACGGACGCGAGTTCGCGATGACGCTGCTGTCGCGCGCGGCCGCGGCGCAGCAGGAGCGCGGCAAGAGCCGCGAGGCCGTGGTGCTGGCCGACATCGAGCAGAGCGTGATGGAGGACGTCGGGCTCGCGCAGGCGCTCGAGGGCGTGCCGGCGGCCGGGCTCGCGAGCCTGCTCGAGTCCGAGCATCCGCAGATCGCGGCGCTGATCCTCGCGCACCTCGACCCGGTGCGCGCGAGCGAGACGATCGCGAGCCTGCCCGAGGAGCTGCAGGTCGACGTCGTCGAGCGCATGGCGCGCATCGACACCGTGCCGTCGGGCCTGCACGGGGAGGTCGGCGCGGTGCTGGCGTCGCACCTGCGCGGCCTCGTGCGGCCGCCCGGCAGCCAGGTGGGCGGCGTGCGCGCCGTGGCGGAGGTCGTGAACCAGCTCGGCGGCGACGCCGAGGGCAAGATCCTGGGCGCGATCGAGGAGCGCGACGCCGAGCTCGGCCAGCGCATCCGCGCGCTCACCTTCACCTTCGACGACTGCGTCAAGCTCGACGCGCGCAGCCTGCAGACGCTGCTCAAGGAGGTGCCGCGCGAGGACCTGCTCTACGGGCTGAAGACGGCGAGCCCGGCCCTGTCGGAGAAGATCTTCGCCAACGTCTCGAGCCGCGCCGCGGAGATCCTGCGCGAGGACATGAGCTCGCTCGGCCCGGTGCGCCTGAGCGACGTCGAGGCCGCGCAGCAGCGCATCATCGCGACGCTGCGCGAGCTGCAGGCGGACGGCAAGATCGCGGTCGCGGGCGGAGGCGGCGATGTCCTCGTTTGAGCCGCTGCGCGCGCGGCGCGACGACGCCGGCGCGTTCGCTCCGCTGCTCGGCGGGACGCGGGTCCCAGCGGAGCGCGGCGCGGGTGCACCGTTCCCGGACCTGCACGCGCCGTCGCCGTCGCCCGACGAGGTCGCCGCCGAGGCGGCGACGCGGGAGCGCGTCGCGGCGCTCGCGGCCGAGCGCGAGCAGGGCCGCGCCGAGGGGCGTGCAGCGGCCGAGCGCGAGCTGTCGGAGCTCGTGCACGGGCTCGGCGAGGCGATCCGCGAGCTCGCGCGCTTCCGCTCGGGAATGCTCGAGCGCTACCACGGCGAGCTGCTCGACCTCGCGCTCGAGGTGGCGCGCAAGGTCGTCGACCGCGAGCTCGAGGCGCACCCGGAGCACTGGCTCGGCATGATCCGTCAGGGCGTGCAGCGGGCGCTCGACCGCGACCGGATCCGCATCCGCATCGCGCCTGCGCTGCACGGCTTCCTGCGCGCGCACCTCGCCGAGCTGCGTGCCGAGCTCGACGGCGTCAAGGAGCTCGAGCTGATCGAGGACCCCGCGCTGCCCGCGACCGGCTGCGTCGTCGAGACCTCGTACGGCGACCTCGACCTCGGCGTCGACAGCCAGATCACCACCATCCGCGCCGCGCTGACGGAGCCCGCGTGACCGAGCTCGACTTCGGCGGCGCCCTGGGGCGGCTGCGGGCCGTCGATCCGGTCCGCGTCAGCGGCCGGGTGACGGACGTGATCGGCCTCGTCATCGAGGGCAACGGTCCCGGGCTGCCGGTCGGCGGCGTGTGCGCGATCGAGCGGCGCGACGGCCGCGCCGTGGTGCCGGCCGAGGTGGTCGGCTTCCGGCGCAACCGGGTGCTGATGATGCCGCTCGGCGACGTGAGCGGCATCGAGCCCGGCAACCGCATCGTGGTCAGCGGCGAGCGGCAGTACGTCGCGGTCGGCGCCGGGATGCTGGGCCGCGTCCTCGACGGCCTCGGCAGCCCGCTCGACGACGCCGGCCCGCTGTCCGTCGAGCGCCGGGTGCCGCTGCACGGCCGCGCGATCAACCCGCTCGAGCGGAGCCCGATCCGCGAGCCGATCGAGCTCGGCGTGCGCGCGATCGACGCGCTGCTCACCTGCGGCCGCGGCCAGCGGCTCGGGCTGTTCGCGGGCTCGGGCGTGGGCAAGAGCTCGCTGCTCGGCATGATCGCACGCGCGACTCGCGCGCAGGTGAACGTCGTCGCGCTGATCGGCGAGCGCGGCCGGGAGGTGCGCGAGTTCCTCGAGCGCGAGCTGGGAGCCGACGGCCTCGCGCGCTCGGTGGTCGTCGTCGCGACCTCGGACCAGCCGCCGCTGGTGCGGATCCGCGGCGCGATCCTGGCGACGGCGATCGCCGAGTTCTTCCGCGACGAGGGCCTCGACGTGCTGCTGATGATGGACTCGCTCACGCGCCTCGCCATGGCGCAGCGCGAGGTCGGGCTGTCGATCGGCGAGCCGCCCTCGGCGCGCGGCTACACGCCGTCGGTGTTCACCATGCTGCCGCGGCTGCTCGAGCGCGCGGGCGCGACCGAGCGCGGCAGCGTGACCGGCATCTACAGCGTGCTGGTCGACGGCGACGACATGAACGAGCCGGTCGCCGACGCGACGCGCGGCCTGCTCGACGGCCACGTCGTGCTGTCGCGCGCGCTCGCGGACGAGGGCCACTTCCCGGCGATCGACGTGCTGCGCAGCGTGTCGCGCCTGATGACCGAGGTCGTGCCGCCCGCACAGCTCGCCGCGGCGCAGAAGGTGCGCGCCTGGCTCGCCGCGTATCGCGACGCCGAGGACCTGATCAACATCGGCGCCTACACCAGCGGGACGAGCCCGCGCATCGACGAGGCGGTCGCGCGCCGGGGCGCGATCGCGCAGCTCCTGCGCCAGGGGCTCGGCGAGCGCTCGACCTTCGACGAGAGCGTCGCGCGCCTCGGGGCGCTGGTCGCGCAGGCTTGACGGCGATGACGCGCTTCCGGCTCGAGCGCCTGCTCCACCTGCGCGCGCGGCTCCGCGTGCTGCGCCAGATCGAGGCGGAGCGGATCGCCGCCGAGCGACGGCGACGCGAGCAGGCGCGCTCGCAGCTCGGCGCCGAGCGCGAGGAGGCACTCGCGCTCGCCGCGCACGCCGCCGCACAGGGCGCCGCGGGAGCGACGACGCTGCGGCTCGCGCACGCGTACGCGCCGGCGCTGGCCGCGCGCGAGGTGGACGCGGAGCGCGCGCTCGCCGACGCGGCGGAGCGCCTGCGCACGAAGCGCGCCGACATCGCGCGCGAGCGAGCGGAGGAGCGGAAGCTCACGCACCTCGAGGAGCGCCACCGTGCGCGCGTCGCCGCCGAGGCGACGCGGGCCGAGGAGCGCTTGCTCGACGAGACGATCCTCGCGCGCCACGCGCGGATGCGGAGGGAGGACGACGGTGAAGCGTGACGAGAGCGAGACGTCGCGGCGGCAGGGGCGCGGCCGGCGCGT
The DNA here is from genome assembly GCA_040755575.1 of Thermodesulfobacteriota bacterium. Taxonomy (GTDB): domain Bacteria; phylum Desulfobacterota; class Binatia; order UBA12015; family UBA12015; genus DATCMB01. The sequence continues at coordinate 1,103 of JBFMAS010000185.1, read as the reverse complement.
GCTCGGCTGGCTCGGCTCGAGCCTGGTCGTCGCCAAGCTCGCGGTGATCGGCTTGTCGCTGCACGGCACGCTCGCCGGGGCCGCGCCGGCGGACGGCGAGCAGGGCGCGCCGCGCCTCGCGGTCGTCCCGCCGCGCGAGCCCGCCGCGCCGACGGCGCCCGCGCCCGGCGAGGCGGCGGGCAAGCCTTCGCCGCCGGACGTCAAGTCGATCCTCGGCGGTCTCGTGCGCCGGCAGCAGGAGCTCGACGCGCGCGAGCAGGCCGTCGCCGCGCGCGAGCTGCAGCTCGCGGTCTACGAGAAGGACGTCGGCGAGAAGATCGCGCAGCTCGAGGCGCTCGGGAAGTCGCTCAAGGAGCAGGTGACCCGCGCCAACGCGGCCTCGGACGAGGCGGCGGCGTCGCTCGCCAAGGTGTACGGCGCGATGAAGCCGGCGGAGGCGGCGCCGCTGCTCGACCAGCTCGACGAGGCGACCGCGCTGCGCATCCTGACGCGCATGAAGGAGAAGCAGGTCGGCGAGATCCTGCCGCTGATGAGCCGCGAGCGAGCGATCGGCTTGACGCGCTCGCTGGCGGGACGCGCGGCGCCGCCGCCGGCGCAGGCGCAGGGCTCGTAGCGCAGGCGGCAGATCCTGCCGCAGGACGGTCGTTCCTGCCGCCTCGCTCGGGTCCAGCCGCGCCGCGCTGCGCGTCGCTGCGCAGTGAGCTCGTGGCACCGGCGTTGCACCGCGCCGGTCGCGATGCGCGTGCAGAGAGACGACGGCGGCCTGCCGCACGACGCCCTGTCGCGGCCGTGCGCCGAGCCGCCGGCAGCCGACGAGGGCGAGGCGGGCGGCGCGGGCTTCGAGCAGCTCCTGCTGCTGTGCGCCGCTGCCGCGGCCGGGCCGGTCGCGCAACCCGACGTCGCTGCCCCGGCACCGCAGGGGGAGGACTGTCCCGCGGATGCGCGACCGCCCGCCGATGACGCCGTGTACGCGGTGGCGCACGCCGCGTCGCGCGACCGGGCGGCATGCGGGGCGGCGCTCGCCGCGAGCGTCGCCCGCGCGCCCGCGAACGCGCCGCTCGCGGGCGCGGCCGACGCGGAGGTGCCGCCGGATGCGCGCGCGC
>JBFMAS010000184.1:0-3107 GCA_040755575.1 Thermodesulfobacteriota bacterium | reverse complement strand
ACGGCGGCCGATGCGGTCTTCCGGGCCTTGCGCTGGCGCTGCGCGGTCGCGTCGGCGCGTGGCTCGGGGCGCAACCCGAGCCAGGCCTCCCTCCAGAAGCCCGGCTCCCGAAGATCGAGCAGCACCAGCATGCCGACGGCCCAGATCCCGAGGAGCAGCGCCCGCCTAGCCAGGCTCCGCGAGACCATAGAACTGCATCGGGTGGCGCTCGGCGCGCCAGCTGTGCTTGCCGAGCGCCGCCTCGATCGCGTTCCACAAGGTCCAGATCGCGAGCAGCGAGACGAGCGCGTTGGCGGCGATCACGCGCGCGGGCGCGGTGTGCAGAGCGATCGCGTAGAACGGCAGGTAGAGGTTCAGACCGACGACGACGAGCTGCGGCAGCACGGCCAGCGCCGCCGGCCTCGTCCGTCGCTTCGCCTTGCGGCGGTTGTTGACGTGGTACTGCGGCTTGCCGCGCGGGTAGCGCAGCGCCCGCAGCGTGTTGAGCAGGTAGACCGGGAACAGCCCGACCAGCATCTGGAACTGGCGCGCCGGGCTCTCGCCGCAGGCGAGGTAGCGCATCGCCGCCACCATCGAGACGAAGTACGCGCTGCGCACGACGGCGAACTCGACCTCGGGTCGGACGATCACCGAGCTCCCCGTCAAGTATACCCAGGGCGGCACCAGGAACAGGAACGGGATGAAGAAGCCGCAGGTGAGGTAGGTGAAGCCGATCAGGAAGTAGTTGAGGCGCTTGCGGGCGGGCAATCCCCGCTTCAGCAGCGGGTTGTCCCAGAAGAACAGCCGCATGGTGTCGAGCGCCCACTGGCCGCGCTGCTTCATGACGCCCCAGATGTCGTCGGGCGCGAGCCCTTCGGAGAGCGCGTACGGGTAGTAGAACGACTTCCAGCCGCGCGCGTGCAGGTGGTACGAGGTCGTCAGGTCCTCGACCAGGTTCCAGGTCGCGAAGCCGCCGATGTCGTCGATCGCGGCGCGCCGGTAGAGCACGGCGGAGCCGCACGCGATCACGGTGTCGTGGCTGTCCATCGCGAGCTGCACGGCGCCGTAGAAGACGCGGTCCTCGTTGAAGAACGGGTCGCCCTCGGGAACCAGGTACGCTTGCCGGGACTGGACGAACGCGACGCGCGGGAAGCGCATGTAGCCGCACAGCGCTTCGAGGATGTTCGGTCGAGGCACCTGGTCGGCGTCGAGCACCAGCAGAAGCTCGCCGCTGCAGCCGGCGAGGCCGAAGTTCAGGTTGCCGGCCTTGGCGTCGCGCTTCTCGACGCCGTCGGCGACGCGCGAGCGGTAGGTGAAGCCGAGCTCGCTCGCGAGCGCGCGGACCTGGTCCGCGCCGGCGTCGTCGAGGACCTGGACCGAGACCCGGCCTGGCCAGCGGATCTGCTTCACCGCGCGCAGCGTCTTGGCGACCACCTCGATCGGCTCGCCACAGGTCGGCACCAGCACGTCGACGCTGTAGTCGCGCTCGGGCTGCGGCGACGCCTCGGGCTTGAAGCGCAGGCGCCACATGGTCGAGCTCGCAACGGCGAACAGCAGCAGGCAGGCCGCCTCGCTGGCGAGGAACAGGGTCCCGAACACGAGGTGGTCGGGATTGAGCGCGAAGACGATCCAGCCGAGGTAGCCGAGGCCGGTCAGGATCGTGAGCACCGACAGGGCCTGCGCCGCCAGGCGGCGCGGCCGGTCCTCCGCCTCCCGGTAGCGCCGGCTGCGCCCGCCGCCCGTATCCCGCGCAGACGCCGTGCGCGCCTCGACCGCTCGCGACCGCGGCAGCTCCCGATCCGGGTGCACCGGAAGCTCCGTAGAGTCGGCCATCGAACCGGGTTTCGGCGACGCGTCCAGCCGGCTTTAAGGCTGCGCGTCGGCCATGTCGGGCGCGACGCCGCGGCGAGCCGGGCGCCCGCCGCCTTCAGACGTGCAGCACGCGCCCGTACGCCGCGAGCACCGACTCGTGCATCGCCTCGGACAGCGTCGGGTGCGGGAAGATCGTCCGCATGAGCTCGTGCTCGGTGGTCTCGAGGCCGCGCGCCACCACGTAGCCCTGGATCATCTCGGTCACCTCCGGGCCGAGAAGATGCGCGCCCAGCAGCTCGCCGGTCTTCGCGTCGAAGATGGTCTTGACGATGCCCTCGGTCTCGCCGAGCGCGATCGCCTTGCCGTTGCCGAGCCAGGGGAAGCGTCCGATGCGCACCTCGCGCCCGCTCGCGCGCGCCTGCGCCTCGGTGAGGCCGACGCTCGCGATCTGCGGCAGGCTGTAGGTGCAGCCGGGGATCAGCGTGGTGTCGAGCGGCTGGACGTCCTCGCCCGCGATGTGCTCGACGCAGACGACGCCCTCGTGCATGGCCTTGTGCGCGAGCCACGGCGGCCCGACCAGGTCGCCGATCGCGTAGATGCCCGGCTCGTCGGTCTGCAGCCACTGATTGACGACGACGTGGCCCTTGTCGACCACGATCGCGGTCCCCTCGAGCCCGATCCCCTCGACGTTGCCCGTGATGCCGACGGCGACGATCGCACGCGCGGCGGTGATCCGGCCCGTCTTGCCGCTCGCCTCGGTGAGCGGGGCCGAGACGCGTCCACCGGACACCTCGAGCGGACCGACCTGCGCGCCGGTGTGGATCTTCATCCCCTGCTTCTCGAAGATGCGGCGTGCGAGCGTCGAGATCTCCTCGTCCTCGGCGGGCAGGATCCGCGGCAGCACCTCGACGACGGTCACCTCGGAGCCGAGCTGCACGTAGAAGCTCGCGAGCTCGATGCCGATCGCGCCCGAGCCGATCACCAGCAGGGACGCCGGCAGCGCCTCGGGGACGATCGCCTCCTTGTACGTCCAGACGTGCTCGCCGTCGGGCTCGAGCCCGGGCAGCGTCCGCGCGCGGGCGCCGGTCGCGAGGATCACGTGCCGCGCGGCGAGCTCGACGTCGCTCTCGCCGGGCTTCACGACGCGGACGAGGTTCGGCGCCGAGAGCGCGCCGCTGCCGGAGAAGACGTGGATCTTGTGCTTCTTCATCAGGCCCGCGACGCCCCGGCTGAGACGGTCGGCGACGCGCCGGGAGCGCGCCACCACGCGCTTCATGTCGATCGACCAGCTCGGGACGTCGAAGCCGAAGTCCTTC
>JBFMAS010000183.1:0-8267 GCA_040755575.1 Thermodesulfobacteriota bacterium | reverse complement strand
CACGGCGCATCGCGCCCACCGGCACGGCGCATCGCGCCCACCGGCACGGCGCATCGCGCCCACCGGCACTGGCGCGCCGCTCCACCGGCACTGGCGCGCCGCGCCCACCGGCACGGCGGCATCGCCCGCGCGCTTCCCTCGCGCGTTTGACGATCTGCCGTCGAGCCGCGATGTACGGCCGCGAGCTACGATGCGGAGACTCGACGGGCAGCGTTCGACGCGTGCGTCCGCCGCCAGCGGCGGCGGCTCGGAGGCCGTCGCGGGAGTCGACCTCGGCTCGAACAGCTTCCACATGGTGGTCGCGCGCGTCGTGCAGGGCCAGATCCACGTCATCGACCGCATCCGCGAGGGGGTACGACTCGCGGCCGGCCTGAACGCGAAGCGCGAGCTCACCGCGGCGGCGAAGACGCGCGCGCTCGAGTGCCTGCGCCGCTTCGGGCAGCGGCTGCGCGGCATGCCGCCCGAGCGCGTGCGCGCGGTGGGCACCAACACCTTTCGCCAGGCGAGAAACGCGCGTGCCTTCGTCGCGCAGGCCGAGCGCGCGCTCGGGCACGCGATCGACGTGATCACCGGCGCCGAGGAGGCGCGCCTCATCTACTCGGGCGTCGCGCACGACCTCGCCGACGTCGCCGGACGCCGGCTCGTCATCGACATCGGCGGCGGCAGCACGGAGTGCATCGTCGGCGAGCACCTCGAGCCGATCGAGGCGAACAGCCTCTACATGGGCTGCGTCAGCCACTCGCTGAAGCACTTTCCCGGCGGCCGCATCCGCGCGGGCGACCTCGAGCGCGCCAAGATCGCGGCGCGCCTCGAGCTGCAGGCGATCGAGCGCCGCTTCCGCGCGCTCGGCTGGGGCGAGTGCAGGGGGTCGTCGGGAACCGCGATCCACGTCGCGACGCTGCTCCGCGAGAACGGCTGGTCGCGCGAGGGCATCACCGCGAAGGGCCTCGCCAAGCTCGCCAAGGCGCTGGTCGCGGCGGGCGACATCGAGCGCCTCGCGCTGCGCGGGCTCGATCCCGACCGCGCGGCGGTCCTGCCCGGCGGGGTCGCGATCCTGCAGGCGCTGTTCGAGGGCCTGCGCATCGACGTCATGACGCCCGCGACCGGCGCGCTCCGCGAGGGTCTGCTCCACGACCTCCTCGGCCGCATCCGCCACGAGGACGTGCGCGACCAGACGATCCGGCGCTGGACCGAGCGCTACCACGTCGACCGCGACCAGGCCCTGCGCGTCGAGAAGACGGCGCTCGCGTGCCTGCACCAGGTCGCCGACGCGTGGCGGCTCGACGAGGAGGCGGCGCAGCAGCTCCTGTCGTGGGCCGCGCGCCTGCACGAGATCGGGCTGTCGCTCGCGTTCACCGGCTACCACAAGCACAGCGCCTACCTCGTCACGCACGGCGACATGCCGGGCTTCTCGGTCGAGCACCAGCGCGTGCTTGCGGCGCTGCTCCTCGGCCAGCGCCGCAAGCTCCCGGTCGCCGCGCTGCGCGCGCTGCCGGCCGATCGCCGGCGGACGGCCGAGCGCCTCTGCATCCTCCTGCGCCTCTCGGTGCTGCTGAACCGCAGCCGCAGCCCGGCCGCGCTGCCGCGGCTCCGGTTGCGCGCGCGCGCCGATCGCCTCGACGTCGCGTTCCCGTCCGGCTGGCTGCGCCACCACCCGCTCACGGAGGCCGACCTGCGCGAGGACGCGGCGCGGCTCGGGCAGCACGGCTTCGAGCTGCGCGCGCATTGAGCGGCGCGCGCTCTCGCGCCGCGCCGGCAGCCGGTCTAGGAAGAAGGTCATGGAGCAGCCGAGCACTTGGGTCAGGGACGTCACCGACCGCGACTTCCAGCGCGAGGTCCTCGAGAAGTCGCGCACCGTCCCGGTGGTCCTCGATCTGTGGGCACCCTGGTGTGGTCCGTGCCGCACGCTGGGCCCGCTGCTCGAGCGCCTCGCCGCCGAGTACGGCGGCAAGTTCGTGCTCGCGAAGCTCAACGTCGACGAGAACCCCCAGGTCGCGCGCGCTCTCGGCGTGCAGAGCATCCCTCTCGTGATCGCGTTCAAGGACGGCGACGTCGCGAGCGAGTTCGTCGGCGCGCAGCCGGAGACGGTCGTGCGCCAGTTCCTCGAGCGCCTGGTGCCGGACGAGGCGAAGCGGCTGACCGGCGAGGCCGCGCAGCTCGCGGCGCGCGGCGGGGTGCTCGACGCCGAGAAGCGCTACCGCGACGTGCTCGAACGCTACCCGGAGCACGCCCCGGCGGCGATCGAGCTCGCGAAGCTGCTCGCCAAGCTCGGCCGCAACGACGACGCCCTCGCCGTGCTCGACGCCTCGACCGCGACCGGGGAGGGCGCGCGCGCCGTCGACCAGACGCGCGCCGAGCTGCGCATGAAGGCGGGCGTCCAGGGCGACGAGGCGAGCCTGCGGATGCGCGTCCAGACCGACCCGGCCGACATGCAGGCACGCATCGACCTCGGGCGCCTGCTCGCCGCGAGCGGCCGCTTCGAGGAGGCGCTCGAGACGCTGCTCGAGGCGGTGCGCCGCGACCGTGGCTTCGCCGACGGCGCGGCGCGCAAGGCGATGATCGACATCTTCGCGCTGCGCGGCCGCGAGGACCCGGTGGTCGACCGCTACCAGCGCGAGCTGTCGCGTCTCCTGTTCAGCTAGGATAGCGGGCTGGCGTCTCTCCGCCTTCCGGCGAGCGCCGCGTCAAGCGCCGATGCGCCGCAGGGCCGAGAGCGCCGCGTCGTGCAGCACGCCGTTCGACGCGACGACGCCGCGGTTCGCGGCGAGCGTGCGACCACGGGTGAAGTCGAGGGGCTTGCCGTCGAGGTCGGTCACCCGGCCGCCCGCCTCCTCGACGACGATCGAGCCCGCCGCCTGGTCCCAGATGCGCTCGCGGTAGTCGGGCTTCGCGGCCGACAGCAGGCGGAACAGCAGGTCGCCGGCGCCCGCCGCGAGCACCGCGTACTTCGCCTGGCTGTCCATCAGCACGGGCTCCGCGCTCGCGCCGAGCGCGGTCACGAGCTCCGCCATCTCGTCGACGTTGGTGTGCCCGGACTCGACCGAGCGCAGCAGGCGCGCGCTCCCGGGATCGCTGCGCTGCGACACCGCGAGCCGCCGCCAGCTCTCCGTCCCGAGCCGCGCCGCGAAGGCGCCGCGCCCACGCTCCGCGGCGAACAGCGCGCCGGCGCCGCCGATCGCGCTGCCGCCGTCCTCGGCGAGGTTGGGACAGCCGAGCACGCCGACCATGACCCGCCCGTCCTCGACGAGCGCGAGCGCCACCGCGTACTGCTCGCCGCGGAGGAAGCCCTTGGTGCCGTCGATCGGGTCGAGCGTCCAGAACCGGCGGCCGGGCTCGGCGCGCCCGCGGTCGATCCACCGGCACACGTCGTCGCCGCTCGCGCCCGGCACGCGCTGCGCGACGAACCGGGTCACCTGCTCGAGCGTCGTGCGCTGCCCGGCGGCGCGCAGGTCGCCCGCGTCCTCCTCGCCGACCAGAAGCTCGCTCGAGCGCTCGCGCTCGAGCCGCTGCGCGACGACCGCCTGCGCAGCGAAGTCGGCGACGGTGACCGGCGAGCGGTCGCTCTTGGTGAGCGCCTGGCCGACCAGGTCGCGCTGCACCGCGCGCACCAGCTCGCAGGCCTCGCGCACGGCGGCGACGGCGAAGAGGGTTTCCGGGCGTTCGAGCATCGTCGTGGTTCCTTCGTGAGGTGAAGAGGCGCGAGCATACGCGATGGACGGGCGGCGCGCGACGGGCCGCGTGCGCGCACGCGGTCACATCGGCAGCAGCGTCTCCAGCACCGTGCCCGAGCGCTCGAAGAACCAGTACGCGGCGAGCGAGCCGATCGCATAGGCCGGGACGCGCATCGCACGCGCCGGCACGCCCACGAGCAGCGGCCGCAGGAGCGCGGCGAGGGCGAGCAGCGCGCCGACGAACGCGAGCTGCCCGAGCTCGATACCGGCGTTGAACGCGAGCAGGGCGATCGGGATGTCCGGCTGCGGCAGCCCCACCTCGGACAGCGCACCCGCGAAGCCGAGCCCGTGCAGCAGGCCGAAGGCGAGCGCCATGCTCCACGGACGGCGGCGGATCCAGGACGCATCGCGCTCGCTCGGAAGCGGCGCGTCGTCACGCAGGATCTCGGCCGCGAGCAGGACGATGCTGAGCGCGATCGCGGTCTCGGCGGCCGGCTGCGGGAACGACACCCAGCCGAGCGTCGCGAGCGTCAGCGTGACGCTGTGCCCGACGGTGAACGCGGTGATCGTCCAGAGGAGCGCTCGACCGCGCACCAGCAGGCACAGGCAGAGCACGAACAGCAGGTGGTCGAGCCCGGTCAGCAGGTGCTCGACCCCGAGCACCAGGTAGGCACGCGCGACCTCGAGCCGGCTCTCGCGCTCGGGGACGACGAGCGAGGGCCGTGCGCCATCGAGCAGCGCGCGCACGACGCGGCCGTCGGCGAGCGCGAGGCGCACGACGACGACGGTGCGGCTCGCCGCGAGGTCGCTCACCGCGATCGCGCCGCCGACGAGCCCGCGCGCTCCGCAGTCGACGAGGAAGCGGCGCTCGCGGTGCGTCGGCCCGTCGTGCACGCGCTCCTCGCCCGTGCGCCGGCACCAGCCGGGCAGCCGCGGCTCGATCCGGCTGCCCGTCGGCCGCAGTGCCGAGGTCTTCCAGCGCACGGCGAAGGTCCCGGGCGCCGTCTCGCGCAGCTCGAGCAGCGAGGGCGCGAGAGGATGCGCCGCCGCGTCGACGGCGGCGAGCGCTGCGATCCCGAGGAGCGCGCCGCGCAGCGCCAGCGTGGCCGCGCGTCGCGGCGCGCGCATCGTGTCGCGCCGCCGCACGCCGCTCATCCCGCGCCCTCCGGGGCGCCGCCTTCGACGACGACCTCGTAGCGCGCGCGCAGCCCGTCGAGCGCTCGCACGAGCGCCGCGCGCGCGCGGCGGCGGCGCACGAGCTCAGTCACCTGGCCGCGGACGGCGTCGAGCGGCAGCGGCTCGGCCGCGACGCGCTCGTGCACCCAGACCAGGTGCGCTCCATGGGACGAGGCGACCGGGCCGCTCCAGCGGCCCACCGGCAGCGAGACGGCCGCGCGCGCGAACGACGCGCCGAAGAGCCGCGCGAGGTCGTGCTCCCCCTGCAGCGGCAGATGGGTGGGCAGCGACGACGGATCGCCGGCGCGCGCAACGGCGTCCGGGTGGCGCGCCGGATCGGGCAGCCCCGCGGCGAGCAGACGCTCGGCGGCGCGTCCGGCGCCGGCATCGCCGCCCGCAGCGGCGCGGCGGAGCAGCACCTGGCTCACGCGCACGCGCTCCGGTCGCACGAAGCGGTCGCGCTCGCCGGCAACCGCCTGCTCGAGCTCCTGCTCGCTCGGCTCGGGCGCGGCCGCGGGGCCCTCGAGCAGCGCGCGCATGCGGTCGACCAGGCGGCGGCGCACCACGAGGTCGCTCGCCTCCATGCCGAGCGCGAGCGCGTCCCGATGGAGCGCTCCGCCGGCGTCGGAGGCGGCCGCGCCGGCGCGCGCGTCCTCGTCGCCGGCGACGAATGCCATGTTGCTCACCAGCCGCTGCTGCACGACCGCGTCGTGCGCGCCGAGGCCGCGCGCGAGGGCCTCGCGGTAGAGGATCTCCTCGTCGACCTCCCCGGCGACGAGCGCCGCGCGCTCGCGCTCGTCCGGCGAGCGTCCCGTTCTCGCGACGAAGGCCCGCACCGCCGCGTCGACGTGCGCCGCCGCGATCCGCAGCGTCTCGCGTGCCGGCTGCTCCGGCCCGCCGCGCCGAGCGAGCGCACGCTCGCCGGCGACGAGCAGCGCACCGCCGAGCAGCAGGCGAGCGAGCGGCGAGCGCGCGACGCGCACCTCAGCTCCCCGACGGCGTCGCGCGCGGCGCGGGCGCGTACCAGACGGGGGACGTCCAGGCGCGCTCCTGGACGGCCCTCGGGTAGCGCTCGTCGCAGCAGCCCTCGAAGCCCGGCGCGACGCTCGCGTCGCCGCCGCAGCGCACACGAGCCGCGTTGCACGCGCGCGTGCTCCAGCGGCACGTCGGGTTCTCGAGGACGCGCGCGTACCAGAAGGCCCGCACCGCGGGGTCGAACTCGGGATCGGTCCACACGGCGCACAGCTCGTCGGCGCCGTGGCCGCGCGGCGTGCACGTCGCGAGGTCGACGTCCGCGTCGTTCGGGCCCCCCGCGACGTCGTAGATCTTCTCCCGCACGACGTCACCCTCGACCCAGCCCTTGACGATCTGGATGCGCTGCAGCGCGGTGCCCGGCCGGCCGGGCGTGCCCGGGTCGCGCAGCGCGCGCACGGCGAAGCGCGGCGCCCCGCCGGCCGCTGGCGGCTGCGCGAGGTCGCCGCCCATCGGCACGCCGTCCGCGTAGCCGCGCGCCACGAAGTCGTGCTCCGCGCAGAGCCGCTCCGGGAGGCCGAAGCCGCCGAAGAAGCGGACCGTCATGCGCGGTCCGCTCGTGCCGTAGGCCTCGCGGCGGCGCATGGCGGCGAACAGCGCATCGCGCGAGTTCTCCTCCGCCCACAGGACGGCGAGGCCGCCGGGGTTGAACTCGACGTCGTCGCTGAGGCCGAGCGGAACGGAGTCCGTTGCGGGCGCACCGGCGCCGCCGTGACCGGGATGATCGCGCTCGTCGACGGCGCCCGGCGTGCCGAGGTGCGTGTCGGTGCTCGCGACGAAGCCGAGCTTGAACGGGTTGCGCCCGAGCTTCTCCTCGAGCAGCAGCCCCTGCCCGAGCGCGTGGCGCAGGTAGCTGCTCGGCTCGGGCGCGCGTCGGAGCCAGCGCGAGTACTTGCCGCCGAAGTTGTCGTACGGCAGCTTCTCGAAGCCGCACAGCTCGTCGCGCGCGGCACCGGCGACGGCGCACTCCGAGTCGCCCTTGTGCTGCATGATCTCGGCGAGCGGCTCCGCAAGCGCGCGCGCCTCGGCGTAGCCCGCATCGATCGGTGAGCCGTCCTCCTGCGTCGTCTGGAACATCAGCCCGCCGCTCAGGTTCGAGTTGTGCGGGATGACGACCGACTCACAGCCCTCGACGCCGCGACGGCACTCGGCGTCGAGGCGCCGCCAGAGGCCCGTCACGGTGGGCTCGTCGAGGTAGCTGATCGGCAGCTTCGGCACCGCGGCGTTCCGGAAGATGACGTTGCGGTGCAAGTTGTTGCTGTCGGGCGCCGCCGTCCATTCGTAGCCGACGAACGTCGCGAAGCGGCAGGCGCTGGTGCGGTCGTACGCGCCCTCGGCCGCCTCCTGGATCTCCCGCCAAGGCGTGCGAGCGGCGGCGAGGCAGTCAGCCGCCTGCTCGCCGCAGAAGCGGAAGCGCTCGACGTTGCTTCCCGTGCCGGACGCGCGCCCGTTGATCAGGAAGTAGGCGAGGCGAGGCCAGCGCCGGTAGATCATGCACGTCGGGCCGTCGTACCCCGGCAGGCCGGGCGTCTCGCAGATGCTGAGCTCGCCGAAGAACTCGGCATGGTCCGTCACCGCGGCGAAATCGAGCGGACGCGCGAGCCGCAGCGTGCGCAGCGGCTTGCCGCTCGCGTCGTGCGGCTGCAGCCCGACCTCCTCCCCGCGCGCGAAGCGGTAGGCGTCGCGCGGCCGGTTGCGCGTTCCCTGCGTGCTCGCGTCGAGCGAGAACGCGGTGTGCACGTGCAGGTCGCCGAAGAACGGGCGTCGCAGGGGATCGTAGTGGTCGCAGCGCGACCGCTGCTCGGTGCGCGCGAACGCGGGCCTCGGCTGGGGCGGCGCCGTCGCGTCCTGCGCCGCGGCGCGTGCTGCGACGAGCGCCGTAGCCGCGATTAGCAGCACCGCGCGTCTCGCGCGGCCGGGGTGGTTGCCGACGTCGCGCACCGGCACGCTACTGGAACAGCCCGACCAGGTTGACCGGCGCTCCGCCGGCGACCAGCGGCGAGCGGTAGACCGGCAGCAGCGCCGTGCCGAGCACGAGCAGGACGGTGGCCAGCGCGGCGACGGTCCGGCCCGGGTCCGAGTCGACGCGGGCCAGGAGCCGGGTGGCGGAGCGCGCGATCAGGTACGTGATGCCCGTGAACGCCAGCACCTGGACCGTGAACAACGTGGCGACGAGACGCGTCACCATGCCGCCCTCCGCGAGCAGCATCGCGAGCACGTACGCCGTAAGCTCCGCGAGCCACAGGGTCGACGCCCGGCCGGGCTCGAACACCCAGTACGGCACGGGCAGCGCCACCATCAGCGCCAGCCACAGCAGGCGGCGGATCACGGTGGTCGACATGCGAAGCGGAACCTCTATCTCGGTGGCGGCGTCCGCCCTGGCGGGCG
>JBFMAS010000182.1:0-3021 GCA_040755575.1 Thermodesulfobacteriota bacterium | reverse complement strand
TGGCCGTCGAGCGCATTGAGCGCGCGCGACTCGCTCTCCGACAGCCGCCGCTCGTCGCCGACGATGCCCTTGATGACCGACAGCGGCAAGAAGCGCTCGGACTGCAGGCGCTTGATGAGCAGGATGCGCTCGACGAACGCGGCGTCGTACCAGGCGACGTTGCGTCCCGGGCGCTCGGGCTCGGGGAGGAGCCCCTCGCGGATGTAGAAGCGGATGGTCTCGCGCCCGACGCCCGTCGAGCGCTCGAGGTCCTTCATCTTGAGCCGCCTGCGCGGCGCGGCCGCCGTGCCCGGCGCCGGCCGGCCGCGCGGCGCTGACCCGTGCGGCGTCACGTCACTGCAGGCGCTCCGCGGCGCCGCCGTTGGTCCCGGCGAGCTCCGCGGTCGCGAGGATTTCGCGCTCGCGGTCGAAGCGCTCTCCGACGCTCTCGTCGTTCGCGGCGATCGCCTCGACGTCGGCGTCGGCGAAGCCGAGCACGCCCATGTCCGCGTACGCCTTCTGGATGCGCGGTCCCCAGAGCCCGATCTCCTTCATCGTCGGCACGATGCGCGTGAACAGGCTCGAGCGATAGAGCCGCATGAAGTCGGAGCGGTCCATGTGCCGCGCGCACTCGTCGACCGGCAGCCCGAGCGTCTCCCACACCTCCTCGCCGAGGAAGCGGTCGCGCAGCAGGTAGCAGCCCTCGACCGCGAACTCCTCGCGCTCGTCGCGCTCCTTCTGCGTCAGGTGCGGGTAGAAGTCGCGCAGCGCGAGGCGGCCGAAGGCGACGTGCCGCGCCTCGTCCTGCATGACGTACGCGTTCACCGACGCGGCCAGCCGGTTCTTCGACTGATCGCGGATCAGGCCGAACGCGGCGAGCGCGACGCCCTCGATCAGCACCTGCATGCCGAGGTAGGTGAAGTCCCAGCGCGACTCGGACAGCGTGTCGCCGATCAGCGCCTGCAGGTGCACGTTGATCGGGTAGACGAGCTCGAGCTTGGTGTGCAGGAGCCGCGAGTACGCCTCGACGTGGCGCGCCTCGTCGATCACCTGCGTCGCGGCGTAGAACTTCGAGTCGAGGTCGGGCACCTGCTGCACGATCTTCGCGGCGCAGATCAGCGCTCCCTGCTCGCCCTGCATGAACTGCGAGAGCTGCCACGCCTGGAAGTGCCGCCGCGTGTTCGCCTTCTCGGCCGGCGTCATCCGGCTCCATGCGTCCGAGCCGAAGATCGGGATGGTCTCGTCGGGGAGCTGCTCGGGGTTCTCGGGGTCGAGGTCCTCCGACCAGTCGATGCGCTCGCTCGCGTCCCACTGCAGGCGCTTGCCCTTCTCGTAGAGCTTGAGCAGCTTGTCGCGCCCGTCCTCGTACTCCCACTTGAAGCGCGCGTCGAAGCTCTGCTTGACGGTCCACTCGAGGTCGCCGGCCGATCGTGCGTAGCGCTCCTGTGTCGACATTCGTCCCTCCTGGGCGCCACGACGCGACGCCCGCCCGGGTTGCTGCGTAGTGCGTAGCACTACTACGCGTTCTGCGCGCGCCCCGTCAACCCCCGTGCGGCCGCTCTGCGGCGGGGCCGCCGCGCACGCTCACGAGCACGCTCTCGGCGGCCGCGCGGCCGGGGCGGCCACGGCGGCGAACGAGGGGACCGGCGCCTCGACCGGCGTCGAGCCGGCGGTGCGTCCGCGGCGAGCGGCCGGCAGCCGGCCCACCTCCTCCGCGACCCGCTCGCACCACAGCGGCGCGCCGACGTCCCGGAACAGCGCGGCCGCCCGCTCGAGCGCGCTCCGGGCGGGGCGCCGCTCGCCGCGCCGGCGCCGCACGTGCCCGAGGACAAGCAGCGCGCGGCCGAGGTCGACCGGCATGGCGAGGCGGGAGGACCGTGCGACGGCCTCGTCGGCGGCGGCGAGCGCCGCGCCGAGGTCGCCCCGGGCGCAGTCGAGGACGGCGCGGCTCCGCGCGGCGGCGGCGAGCGCCCAGCGGCGCTGGACGCGCCGCGCGCCGGCGGTGAAGGCGTCGAGGAGAAGCGCCGCTCGCGCCACCTTCCCGAGCCGGGCGAGCGCTTCGACCGCATCCGGCACGAACTCCGCCGCGAACGGCTCCGCGACGCCGGTCGCCTCGACCAGCTCGAGAAGCGACGCGAGCACCCGCTCGAGCGCGGCGTCGTCGCCGAGCGAGATCTCGAGCAGCGCCTCGTTCGCGGACAGCACGGAGAACGCCTGCGCGTGCCCCGCCCGCTGCAGGCGGGCGCGGGCCTCGGCGAAGTCGGCGCGCGCGCCGGCGACGTCGCCGATCATCACGCGCGCGGCGGCGCGTCGCACGAGCGCGATGCCCAGCAGGGTCGCGTTCTGCGCCTGCAGGGCGACGTCGAGCGCCTCCTCCGCGTAGCGCAGCGAGGCGGCGAAGTTGCCGCGCCAGTGCTCGACGGCCGAGAGATGCGAGTAGAGGAACGGCAGCTCGCCCTCCTCGCCGCGGTCGGCCGCCCAGGCGGACGTCTCGCGCAGCAGCGCGTCGGCCTCGTCGAGCCGCCGCTCGCACGTCAGCAACATCCCCGCGAGCGAGCTCGGACGCAGCGCGAGCTGGCCCGCGCGGCTCCGATCCTCGAGCGCTCGCGCGCGCGCGAGCATGCCGTCGTCCGTGCCGAAGCCCGCGGTGAACTTCGCGGCGGCGAACAGCGCGAGCGCTTCGGCGAGCAGGCCCGGATCGGCCATCCGCTGCGCTTGCGGCAGGGCCTCGCCGACGAGGCGCAGGGCGCGCCCGAGGTCGCCGACGTTCGAGATGGCGAACGCGAGGTCGAGCGCGATCGTCACCCGCAGCGCCGGGTCGACGGCGTGCGCGAGCGCCTCTCCGAGGTGGCACGCCGCATCCGTGAGGCCGTCCTCGTGGCCCCGGATCCGCCCGAGCAGGAGCAGCGCGCTCGCCCGCTCGTCGCCCGACGGCTCCTCGGCGAGCACGGCTCGCAGCAGAGATCGCGCGTGGGTCCGGTCGCCGGCGTGGAGGAAGTGCTCGGCCGCGGCGATCGTCCTCCTCCGCCGCGCGGACGCGCT
>JBFMAS010000181.1:0-9645 GCA_040755575.1 Thermodesulfobacteriota bacterium | reverse complement strand
ACCGGCGCACAAGGAGATGCACATGGCACGAGCGACGCGCTGGTCGATCCTGCTCACCGTCCTCGCCTTCGCCTCGCCCGCGGTCTCGCAGCAGGCCGGCGGCGACGCGGCGAGGATCCCCGCGACCGAGGGCGGCACCCAGAAGGGGACGGCCGGGGACGCGGGCCAGGGAAAGGAGATGGCGCACGCGCAGCTCAGCGACGCCAAGGGCGGCAAGGTCGGATGGGTCCGGATCCGCGAGACGCCGCACGGCCTGATCCTGCACACGCGGCTGTCCGGGCTGCCGCCGGGCGAGCATGCGTTCCACGTGCACGAGGTCGGCAAGTGCGAGCCGCCCTTCGAGTCGGCGGGCGCGCACTACAACCCGGGCAAGGACGCGCACGGCTTCGCCGTCGCGGACGGCTACCACGCCGGCGACCTGCCGAACGTCACCATCCCGCGTGACGGCGCGCTCGAGGTCGACCTGTTCGCGGTCGGGCTCACCGTTTCGCAGGGCGACCGCACGCTGCTCGACGAGGACGGCTCGGCGCTGATCGTGCACGAGGGCATCGACGACTATGCGTCGCAGCCATCGGGCAACGCCGGCAAGCGGATCGCCTGCGGCGTCGTCAAGCAAGGAGCGATGAGCGGCGGCACCGGGGAAGGGTCGTAGCGCGTCCGCCCCGCGTTTCTACAAAATGCTTTCGGCGCCGGCCGTGAAAACGCGCGTTCGTGCGGTCGGTGTTCATGGCACGCGCCGTGCTGAAGTCGTGCGCAGCGCCGCGCCTCCCGCGAGGGCGGTTTGCGAGGGCATCGAGGGTGAAGATCCAGGTCGTCGTCGCCGCAACTCTGGTCTTGATCGCGAGTGCGGCCGCTGCGCAGCAGGGCGCCGAGCCGGCGCGCGCACCCACCGTTCACGCCGACGACCCCTCGGTGCCGTCGACCGATCCCGAGACGCGCTCGCGCACGGCGGGCGGAACCGAGGGTTTCACCGGGCTCCATCAGCTGAGCGGCACGGTGACCCAGATCGACAAGACGACCGGGGCGCTGGCCGTCGATTCGGACGCCGGCCAGAAGCTTCGCGTGCACTTCCCGCCGACGGCCTTGCAGTCCGTCGAGCAGGGAGATCGCATCACCGTCCAGCTCGCCCTCAAGCCCGAGCCGGGCAAGGCGACTGGCATGGATGGTGCGAAGGAGAGGAGGGCGGGCACCGGTCGCTGATCGTGCCCGAGAACGGGCCGTACGGGAATCGGACGAAAGGCGTCCGGTGCCGTACGCCGGGGGTCCCGCGGTGGAGCTAGGGGCCAGCTCCGCCGCGGGGCCATTTTTTTGCCCGCAGTTCGCGCTTGCCCGGCGCGGCGCGACGGCGGATGATCCTCGCGCCCGAGCCAGCGCTTCGACCGGCACCACCCATACCTGGAGAGCCCCGTGCCCACGCCGCATCCCGGCGGCCTGCCCCGTCAGGCCTGCATCGCCGCCCTTCCCATCCTCTGCACCGCGCTTGCGACCGTGCTGCTCGTGGCCGGCGGAGCCGGCGCACAGTCGGGCGTGCTCGACCCCACCTTCGGCACGGGCGGGGTGGCGAGCACCGCGCTCGGCCCGGGTGACGACTTCGCCTACGGGCTCGCGATCGACGACGAGGACCGCATCCTGCTCGCCGGCACCTGCCTACAGGCGAACGACGACTTCTGCCTGGTGCGCCACGAGCTCGACGGCACGCCCGACACGAGCCTGAACGGCACCGGCAAGCTCGCCCTGCCGGTTCGCGCCGAGATCGACCGCGCCTTCGCGGTCGCGCTGCAGGGCGACCGCAAGATCGTCCTCGCCGGGTTCAGCCGCGAGGCCGGCAAGGACGAGTTCGCGCTCGCCCGCGTCGACGAGAGCGGCGCGCTCGACCCGACCTTCGACGGCGACGGCAAGGTGACGACGCCGATCGGCACGCTCGAGGACCAGGCACGCGCGGTCGCGATCCAGGCGGACGGCAAGATCGTCGCCGCCGGCTACACGCTGACGAGCGCCAACCGTGACCTCGCCGTCGTTCGCTACACCGCGACGGGAGCGCTCGATCCGACGTTCGACGGCGACGGCAAGGTGACGCTCGGCCTGGTCGGCGCCGACGAAGCGGCCGCCATCGCGATCCAGACCGACGGCAAGATCGTCCTGGCGGGCTACGCGATCGGGCAGCAGGAGGATTTCCTCGTCGTCCGCCTCCTCGCCGACGGCGCGCTCGATCCTGCGTTCAACGGGGGTGCACCCCTGCTGATCAAGTTCGGCACGGGACAGGAGCGCGCCAACGGCATCGCCCTGCAGCCCGACGGCAAGATCCTGGTCGTCGGCCGCACGCGCATCGGCTCGGTGTTCCACTTCGCCGTCGCGCGCCTCCTCGCCGACGGCACGCTCGACGCCACGCTCGACGGCGACGGCAAGGTCACGACGATCATCGGCACGGGCTCCGAGGCGAGCTCGGTCGCGGTCGACGCGACGGGCCGCTTCGTCGTCGCGGGCTTCGCGAAGGTGCCGAGCAACGAGGACTTCGCGCTCGTGCGCTACGACGACGACGGCAGCCTCGATACGAACTTCGCCGGCGGCGTCGTGACGCTGCCGATCGGGGGCGCCGTCGACGTCGCGAGCGCCGTCGCGGTACAGCGCGACGGCAAGATCGTGCTCGCGGGCAGCAAGCGTAGCGCGAACGACGACGACTTCGCGGCGGTGCGCTACCTGGTCGACGACTGCGGCAACGGCACGATCGACGTCGGGGAGGAGTGCGACGGCGGTGCGCTGATCGACGGCGACTGCTGCGACACCGGCTGCGACCTCCTGCCCGCGGCGACGCTCTGCCGCGCGGTCGAGGACGGCTGCGATATCGACGACTTCTGCGACGGCGCGTCGGGCGCGTGCCTCGACGTCCGCAAGCCCGACGGCGACGACGACGGCGTGTGCGACGAGGCCGACCTCTGCCCGCTCGACCCGGACCCGGAGCAGGAAGACGGTGACGACGACGGTCTGGGCGACGTGTGCGACCCGTGTACGAACGGCGTGCTGATCGGCAAGCCCAAAATCCGCATGACGAAGTACACGACCGGCCCGGGCGACGACACCTTCTCGTTCACGGGCCAGCTCGACCTGCCCGTGCCGCCGGCGCAGCTCGATCCGGTCGCGAACGGCGTGCGCGTGATCCTCGCCGACGCGGCCGGCGCGGTGCTGTTCGACGTCGCCGTTCCGCCCGGGGCCTACAGCCCGGTGACGCGCAGCGGCTGGATCGCCAACAAGCCGGGTACCGCCTTCACCTTCCGCACCACGACCGCGGCAGGCGGGCTGATCGACAAGCTCAAGCTGTCGTTCACCGCGACACGTCCCGACCTGCTGAAGCTCACCATGTCGGGGCGTCGCGGCGGCTTCGCGACCGCCCCGCCCGAGCTGCCGCTGTCCGCCGTGATGGTGGTCGACGCGCCGACCGCCGCCACGGGCGAGTGCGGCGAGATCCAGTTCGCGCCGGACGGCTGCTCGTTCAACCGCAACGGCAGCACCTTGAGCTGCAAGTAGCGCCGGCTCGTCACGGCTCCCAGGCGCCGACGTCCGGCGCGGCCGTGTCGCGGCCTGCTCACCTCTTCGTGCGCGGGTCGTCCGCGGGGTCGACGTAGGTGATGCCCCAGGGGCCGATCGCGTGCACCTGCACGATGGTCTCGCCGCTCGCCGTCGCGAAGTGAGGTGCGCCCTTCGGCATGACCATGAAGCTGCCCGCGGGCATGGCTCGCAGCGCGCTCGCGTCGAACTCGTCGCCGAGGCCCATGCTGAGCAGGCGACGGCGGCGAGACGACGGTCCTGGCCATGATCCCTCCTTGGGGCGCGCACGATCGTGTGCCGCGCTCATAGCACGACGCCCGAGCCCGGGAGAAGGCGGACGATCGGGATGTCGCGCGCCGCGCGCGCGCGGTAGAGCTCGATCGTCGGGAGCTGCGCCGCGAGCGGCGGCCAAAGCGCGCTGCGCTCGGGGTCGCGGACGAGCGATGCCCGCGCCGCGAGGCGCTTCCGGCCGATCTCGACCTCGACCGGCGGGTGGGCGACCAGGTTCCGCACCCAGTGCGGGTCCCGGTCGGCACCGTGGTCACCGCCGACGACGAACAGGCAGCCGTCGAGGCGCGCATACGCCAGCGACCGTGCGGGGCCGCCCGCTCCGCCGCCCGCGGGTCGTCAAGAGAAGCATCGGCAGCCCCGAGACCAGACTGCTGAGCGAGCGTCCCAGGCGGCGCTGGAACAAGACGTCGATGCGGTTGTTGCGCCGGCGCAGGCGGCGCGACGGCGACGGTGCGAGCCACAGCGAGAGACGCGCCACCAGCATCGCGCGTCGCGCCGGAACCCGCATCGGCCGGCTCAGACCTTGCCCACCAGCCTCGCCATCCCGTCGAGCATCCCGAGCACGTCGTCCTTCGCGATCGACGGCAGCGCGAGCACGCCCCGTGCGATGCCCAGGTCCCGGTAGCGCTTGAGCTGGTCCTCGTCGGGCGGCGCCCAGAACAGCGAGATCTCGATCGACTGCGGATCACGGCCCCGCGCCTTCGCCGTCGCGTGCAGCGCCTTGATCGCACCCGGCAGATCCGGCAGCGCGAGCCCGATCGGGATCCAGCCGTCGCAGTAGTCGACGACGCGCTGGATGCCGCGCTTCGACGCCGAGCCGAGGATGATCGGCGGATGCGGCTTTGTGAGCGGCTTCGGCTCCTGCCAGATCGGGTCGAAGCTGACGAGCTCGCCGTGGTACTCGGCCGCCTGCTCGGTCCAGATGCGCTTCATCGCCTCGACGCGCTCGCGCAGCAGCTTCCACCGCTTGGCGAACGCCATGCCGTGGTTCTCCATCTCCTCGACGTTCCAGCCGCCGCCGATGCCGAACAGGAAGCGGCCGCCGGACAGCCGGTCGAGCGACGCGACCTCCTTCGCGGTGACGATCGGGTCGCGCTCGATCACGAGGCAGATGCCGGTCGCGAGCTTGATCGTCCTCGTCACGGCCGCGGCCGCGGTGAGCGCGACGAAGGGATCGTAGGTGCTCCAGTACTCCTTCGGCAGCTCGCCGCCGGCGGGGTACGGCGTCTTGCGGCTCGCTGGGATGTGCGTGTGCTCCGGAAACCAGATCGACTCGAAGCCGCGCTCCTCGCAGGCGCGGCCGAAGTCGTCCGGACGGACCGTGTAGTCGGTGGGGAAGATCGCGACGCCGAGCTTCATGTCAGGTTCCCTATCCCACCTCGCGCAGCGAGGCCATGGTCACGACCGACTCGGCCCGGGCGCCGCCGACGCGGATCGCTCACGTGGAGCGCGTCTGCTGAGCGCCGGCCGCGGCGGAGATCGCGCGCGCGACGATCGCCTGCGCGTCGGACTGGATCCGGCGCAGGTGCTCCGCGCCGCGGAAGCTCTCGGCGTAGATCTTGTACACGTCCTCCGTGCCGGACGGGCGCGCGGCGAACCAGCCGGAGCCGGCGATCACCTTGATGCCGCCGATCGCTCCGCCGGCCGGCGCCTCCGACAGCACCTGCTCGATCGGCTCGCCGGCGAGCTCGCGCGCTCCCAGCGTGTCGGCCGACAGCTTCCCGAGCACGGCCTTCTGCTCGCGCGTCGCCGGCGCGTCGATACGCTCGTACGCCGGCGCACCGAACTCGCGCGTCAGCTCGAGGTAGCGCTCGCCCGGATCGCGCCCGGTGCGCGCGGTGATCTCCGCCGCGAGGAGGCACAGGACGATGCCGTCCTTGTCGGTGGTCCAAACGGTGCCGTCCCTGCGCAGGAACGACGCGCCCGCGCTCTCCTCGCCGCCGAAGCCGAGCGAGCCGTCGAGCAGCCCCGTGACGAACCACTTGAAGCCGACGGGCACCTCGACGAGCCGGCGCCCGAGGCGCGCCGCGACGCGGTCGATCATGCTGCTCGAGACGATCGTCTTGCCGACGCCGGCGTCGCGCGACCAGCCCGCGCGGTGGGCGAACAGGTAGTCGATCGCGACCGCGAGGTAGTGGTTCGGGTTGAGCAGCCCCGCGCCGCGCGTCACGATGCCGTGCCGGTCGGCGTCGGTGTCGTTGCCGAAAGCGACGTCGAAGCGGTCCTTGAGCGCGATCAGGCTTGCCATCGCGTACGGCGACGAGCAGTCCATGCGGATCTTGCCGTCCCAGTCGAGCGTCATGAAATGGAAGCGCGGGTCGATCGTCTGGTTGACGACCTCGAGGCCGATGCCGCCGCGCTCGGCGAGCGCGTTCCACACCGGCAGGCTCGCGCCGCCGAGCGGGTCGACGCCGAGCCGCAGGCGCGCGGAGCGGATCGCCTCGAGGTCGACGACCGCCTCGAGGTCGGCGACGTAGCGCGCGGTGTAGTCCCAGCGCTGCGTCGTCGCGGCGCGCGTCGCCTGCTCGAACGGCACGCGCGCGACGTCCTCCAGGCCCTCCTTCAGGAGCTCGTTCGCCCGGTCCTGCACCCAGCCGGTGACGTCGGTGTCGGCGGGGCCGCCGTTCGGCGGGTTGTACTTGAAGCCGCCGTCCTCGGGGGGGTTGTGCGACGGCGTCAGGACGATGCCGTCCGCGAGCCCGCGCGTGCGTCCCGTGTTGTGGGTCAGGATCGCGTGCGACAGCACGGGCGTCGCGGTGAGCCCGTCCACCGCATCGACGCGCACCTCGATGCCGTTCCCGGCCAGCACCTCGAGCGTCGTCGAGAAGGCGGGCTCGGACAGCGCGTGCGAGTCGCGCGCGAGGAAGAGCGGACCGTCGATGCCCTTCGAGCGGCGGTAGAGGCAGATCGCCTGCGTCATCGCGACGACGTGCGCCTCGTTGAAGGAGCGCGTGAAGGCGGAGCCGCGGTGCCCCGAGGTGCCGAACGAGACGCGCTGCTCGGGGACCGCGGGATCGGGCGCGTCCTCGTAGTACGCGCGCAGCAGGCTCGCGACGTCGAGCAGCTGCGACTCGGGCGGGCGCTTGCCGGCTAGCGCGGACGCCGTCATCGGATCCTCGCCTGGCTCATACCTCCTTGTAGCGCAGCAGCGGAGAAGGGGAAGCGCGGCGCGCGCTACGGCGCCTCGAACGCGCCGACGTCGCAGGGCACCGAGCGTGCGACACCGCGCTGGTCCGGCAGGCGGCAGAGGCGTGCGACGGTGATCGCACCGGCCGCGGGGCTGCCGGCGAGAAGCGCGTGCGTCTCCGTCGGTCCGCCGTTGGCCTGCAGCGGGCCGAGCAGCGGATCGGCCGCCGTCTGGTCGGTCGCGGCCGGCGTGAAGCCGCAGCCCGTCGTGTCCTCGACCAGGTTGTTGCCCCGCGACGCGATCTGGCCCGAGCAGTCGGGGCCCGCGGGCGCCGAGTTGTCCGCGACGATGGTCGCCTCGAGCCGCGGACACGAGGTCGCGGGCGGCTCGCACAGCACGCCGCCGCCCTCGTCCGTCGCCTCGTTGTCTGCGATCGTGCTCGACGTCACCGTGAGCCTCGCGGTAGCTGCGCGGATGCCGGCGCCCCGCGGGCTCACGTTGCCGCTGATCGTGCTGCGCTCGATGCGCAGCGGCCCGTCGCTGGCATGGATTCCACCGACGTCGAACTGGCTCGGCGGGCTCGCGATGCTGCCGTTGCCGGACACCGTCGTCTCGCGGATCGTACCCCGCGCACCGAGCAGCGACACGCCGCCCGCCGGGTTGTCCGCGATCGTGCTGCGCCGCACGTCGATGCGTGACAGGCCGAGCTCGACGGCGCCGCGCTGCACGACGCCTGCATTGCCGGTGACCACGCTGTCCCACAGCCGGAGCTGCGAGCGCACGGCGCTGATCCCCGCGCCGAAGGCGCCCGTGATGGAGTTGCCGGCGATCGTCGAGTCGACGATCGTCCCGCGCGTGTTGCCGCACGTGCCGAGTCCGCTCGGGCACGGACCGTGGTCGAACGCGATGCCGCCGCCCTCGTCCGCCGAGGAGCTCTGTACCGTGCTCGCTTCGAGCGTCAGACGCCCGCGCGGCGCGACCAGGATCCCGCCGCCGCGTCCCGCGCCCGCGTCGCAATCGGCGATCACCGCTTCGCGTACGGTGACGTTGCCGCGGCGCGGCACGAACAGGCATCCCCCGCCGATCGCGACGCCGTTCGTGAGCGTCAGCGCCGCGAGCGTGAGGCGCGTCCCCTCGACCTGCACGTCGACGACGCGGCCGGCGCCGTTGCCGTCGATGACCGTCGCGCCCCCACCGGCGCCCGCGATGGTGAGCGAGGTGCGCGCCGCGAGCACGACGTTCTCGACGTACGTGCCGGGGGCGACCTCGATCGTCGCGCCGCGCGGGGCGGCGTCCACGGCGGCCTGAACCGAGGCGGCGCAGCCGCCCGTGCCGCCCGGATTCACGCACAGCGTGACGGCGAGCGCCGGAGCGGCCGCGAGCGCCGCCCCGGCGAGCGCGGCGGACGCGGGGGCGATCAGGACGGGACGGCGTCGGCTAGCGTGCCGGCGATCCATGCGTGCTCCCTTCGAGTGAAATCTTGTCGTACGGCTGAAGCGCGGGAAGGAGATCACGCGCGCCGCTGACGGTCAATGCGCTACGGCGTTGACACCGCGCGCCGCCGCGGCCTATCCCAGCGCGATGCTGTCCAAGATGGACGATTACCCGCTGCACCAGGTGTCGGAGGTGATCCGGCACGTCGGCACCAGCGACCGCAACTTCTACGACCGCTACTACTTCAACCTGCACGGCTCGAGCGACGAGCTGTTCATGGTGATGGGCCTGGGCCAGTACCCGAACCTCGCCGTGCAGGACGCGTTCGCGGTGGTGCGGCGCGGCGACGCGCACGTCGTCGTGCGCGCGTCGCGCGAGCTCGGCGACCGGATGGACACCTCGGTCGGGCCGTTCCGCGTCGAGGTGGTGGAGCCGCTGACCGTGCTGCGCTTCGTCCTCGAGCCGACCGAGCACGCCGTCTCCTTCGACCTCACGTGGCACAGCGCGATCCCGGCCTTCCTCGAGCCGCGCCAGTACATCCGCAAGCACGGCCGCGTGCTGTTCGACACGCAGCGCTTCTTCCAGACGGGAACGTGGTCGGGGACGCTGACGGTCAAGGGCGAGCGCTTCGAGGTGACGCCCGACCGCTGGAAGGGCACGCGCGACCGCTCCTGGGGCGTGCGTCCGGTCGGCGAGCAGGAGCCGCCGGGGATCCGTCAGGGCGAGGGCCAGATGGTCGGCATGTGGAACTACGCGCCGATGCAGTTCGACGACTTCTCGATCCTCTACATGGTGCAGGAGGAGCCGGACGGGAAGCGCACCATCGAGGAGGCGATCCGGGTGTGGAACGACCCGTCACGCGAGCCGGAGTGGCTCGGACGGCCGGACTACGAGCACGTGCTCGTGCCCGGCACGCGCATGATCGAGGCCCCTTCCCTGCTGCGCTTTCCGGACGCTCCGGGCGGCGGCTTCGACGTCCGCGTGACGCCGCTCACGCACTGCTTCGTCGCCGTCGGCACCGGCTACGGTATGGACGCCGACTGGCGCCACGGCATGTGGCAGGGGAAGCTCGTCGTGCAGGGCAAGGAGTGGTCGATGCAGGAGCTCGCGAGCTGGGGCTGGTTCGGCATCGTCGACCACGCGGCGCGCTTCGAGATCGCCGGCACGGGGACGGTCGGCTACGGGCTGCACGAGCACGGCTTCTTCGGGCCGTTCCCGAAGTATGGCTTGACGTGAGCCTCGATGGCGCC
>JBFMAS010000180.1:0-14714 GCA_040755575.1 Thermodesulfobacteriota bacterium | reverse complement strand
TGCCCGGCGGCGACGCCGTGGCCCGCAGCGGCCGGCGGCGCGGGTCCGGGTTCGACCGCCCGCGGGGGCGGCGGCTCTGGGTGATGCGGCGAATCCTCTGCGTCGTCCTGGCCATCATCGTATCCCGTATTTCTCCAGCTTCCGGTAGAGCGTCCTGCGCGACAGGCCGAGCAGACGCGCGGCCGCGACCCTGCGTCCGCCCGCCGAGTCGAGGGCGCGGCGGATCTGGTCCCGCTCCGCCGCCTCGAGGCTCAGGTCGAGCGGCGACAGCGCGACCTCCTCGGGGACGTCGATGTCGCGGCGGAGGTCCGCCGGCAGATGCTCGGGCTGGATCTCGCCGCCGTGCGCCATGATCGACGCCCGCTCGAGCACGTTGCACAGCTCGCGGACGTTTCCCGGCCAGCGGTAGGCGCGCATGGTGGCGAGCGCGGCGAGCGACACGGTCGCCTTGTCGAGCGCGAAGCGGCGTGCGAATTGGGAGAGGAAGTGCTCGCAGAGCAGCTCGAGGTCCTCGAGCCGCTCGCGCAGCGGCGGCAGCTCGATCACCCCGACGTTCAGGCGATAGAAGAGGTCTTCACGGAACTCACCGTTGCGCACCATGCGCGCCAGGTCGCGGTTGGTCGCCGCGACGACGCGGATCTCGACCGGCATCGAGGCCGGCGAGCCGACGCGACGGATCTCCCGGTTCTCGAGCACGCGCAGGAGCTTGACCTGCGCTCCGAGCGGCAGCTCGCCGATCTCGTCGAGGAAGATGGTGCCGCCGTTCGCGGTCTCGAAGAGACCCTTCTGGTCGCGGTCGGCACCCGTGAACGCGCCGCGGACGTGCCCGAAGAGCTCGCTCTCGATGAGCCCCGGCGCGAGCACGCTGCAGTTGCAGACGACGAACGGCCGGTCGCGCAGCGGCGAGCGGGTGTGCACGGCGCGGGCGACGAGCTCCTTGCCGGTGCCGCTCTCGCCCGTGATCAGGGTCGTGGTCGGGTACTCCGCGATGCGCTCGATGAAGCTGAACACCTCGAGCATGCGCCGGCTGCGCGCGACCATGCCCTCGAACACCGTCGAGTCGCGCCCGCCGAGCTCGAGGATCCGCACGCGCTGCCGGAGACGGCGGCGCTCGACGATCATCTGGATGGTGTGGTGCAGGCGCCGGCAGTCGACCGGCTTCTCGAGGTAGTCGGCGGCGCCCGCCTGGATCGCGGCCACGGCGTCCTTCACCGAGGAGTGCGCGGTGATGAGGATGAGGTCGGCCTCCGGGTCGCGCCGGCGGACCTCCTGCAGCAGCTCGTAGCCGCTCATCCCGGGCATGCGCACGTCGCTGACCGTCACGTCGATCGGCGTGTGCGCGAAGGTCTCCAGGGCTTCCGCTGCAGAGCTTGCGGCGAGCACGCAGCAGCCTCGCTGTGCGAGGTAGCGCGTCAGGATCGTGAGCAGGACGGGATCGTCCTCGACCACGAGGACGCGCGGCGCGTCGCCTGCGGCGACGAGCGGCGTGACCTCATGAGCCCGGCTTTCCGCTTCCTCCACGGCCATTCCCCCGCACGGGCGCCGAGCAAGGCGGGTGCCACGATCCTGTGCCAGAACCGGCAGCGTCGCGTGCCGCGCTTGTCACGTTGCCACGAAGGTTTGGCTGGACTCGGGCCCGCGGACGCCCCGCGCGTGTCCGACGAAGATGTGCCGCCGGGCGGCCATCTCGCGGGATCTTCGTCAAATTTGTGGCGCCCATGGCCCAAACCGCTTGGCAGATGGAACGCCAGGCGGTAAGCGAAGCGCTTGCCGCTCTGGCATGCACGGAGGACCCATGTTTCGTTGGAGGTTTGCTTGGCGAGCGGCGTCGGCCGTCCTCGCGGTCCTCGCGCTCGGCGGGGTGGCCGCGGCGGCGGTGCCCGCTGCGGAGGCCGGCGCCAAGCCGGAGGACGTCGTCAAAACGTATCTTTCCGCGATGCAGACGGGCGACTTCAAGACGGCCTACGCGCTCCTCACCCCCGACATGCGCGGCAACCTCGACGAGAGCAAGTGGGTCGCGCAGCAGACGCTCGTCATGAAGCTCGGCGAGGTGCAGATCGACTCGTTCGAGGTGTTCCCCGCGCGGATGGAGGGAGACGGCAAGGCGATCGTGCCGAACCTGCTGAAGTCCAAGGACAAGTACATCAACCAGACCGGCGCCAACGAGTACGAGCTCTATACGCTCGTCCTCGGCCCCGAGAAGAAATGGCAGATCGCCCAGCAGGAGCTGGTCGAGACCGACGCCGTCGGCAAGTGGTTCCCGCCCAACGTCAAGGCGGAGTAGCGGGCCTGCAGGAGGGATCGAGACGATGACGCGCCTTCGCTTGGCGATCCTCGGCGCGGTGTTGCTCGGCGCGGCGGCGTGCCACCGCGAGGTCGAGATGACGCCGCTCGTCGACCGCAAGATCTATCTCACCGACAAGTTCTACGACGTCCAGGCGCTGTCTCCCGAGAAGGCGGTCATCGTCGGCTACGGCGGGAAGATCCTCACGACGAGCGACGGCGGCCGCACCTGGAATGCGAGCCAGACCGAGACCGACCGCGCGATCTACAACGTCGCGATGGTCGACGAGACGACCGGCTGGGCCGTCGGGCAGGGCGGCACCGTGCTCAAGACGAGCGACGGCGGCAAGACCTGGAAGAAGGTCGACGCCGGCACCGATGCGTACCTGTTCGCGATGACCGTGGTGTCGCCCGAGCACATGATCGCGGTGGGCGACAAGTCGACCATCGTCCAGACCAGGGACGGCGGGGCGACGTGGCAGGTAACGAAGTACGAGGCGCCGAAGAGCGAGGACGCGTCGGACGAGGCGCTCGCGGGGCTCGACGACGCCGCGCTGATCGCGCAGGAGCCCTCGCTCTACGCCGTCAAGTTCGTCGACGGCAAGACCGGCTGGATCGTGGGCGAGTTCGGCAAGATCCTGAAGACCAGCGACGGCGGCGCGACCTGGACCGAGCAGCAGCAGTCGCTGGTCGGCGGGGAGATCGTCGACGCGCTCGACCTGCCGAGCTTCTTCGGCATCGACTGCATCGACGCGAACGAGTGTGCAGCCGTGGGGCTCGACGGCAAGATCGCCGCGACCAAGGACGGCGGCGCGACCTGGGCGTTCCAGGACACGGGCACCGACTTCACCGAGCCGCTGTTCACGGTGCAGCTCTTCCCCGACGGCTCGGGCTGGGCGGCCGGCGTCGCCGGTGAGGTCTTGCGGCGCGAGCGCGGCGAGTGGCAATCGGCCGACCTCGGCATGCGGGTGTTCTCTTGGCTCCGGCAGGTGTCCTTCGCCGACGCCAACCACGGCTGGCTGGTCGGCGGCTTCGGCCTGATCCTGCGGACCAAGGACGGCGGCAAGACCTGGATCCCCGCAGCCGCGTGACGACGTGGCTGCGCCGCAAGAGAGATTCGTCAAGGAGACAGACCGGTGAGCCCTGACACGACGGCCGAGAAGCCACTCTATTGGTTGGGCCGCAAGCTGATCGAGAAGCGCGTTCCGGTGATGATCGGCGTCACGCTCGTCACCGCATTCTTCGCGTACCACACCTACCAGCTGGTCAACGCGGGCTTCGTGACCTCGTTCGGCGACCTGCTTCCGCAGTCGCACGAGTTCATGAAGGTGCACAACAAGTACGCGGGGACGTTCGGCGGCGCGAACAACGTCATGGTCATGTTCGAGGTGAACGACGGTCACCTCTTCAACGTGAACACGCTGACGCGCATCTACCGGATGACCGAGGAGCTCGACAAGGTCTACGGCGTCAACCACAGCCAGATCGACTCGATCGGCCACCGCACGACGCGCTCGCTGCGCGTCGCCGCGGGCGGCACGATGCGCTCGGAGCCCGTGATGATCGGGCCGCCCAAGACCGACGAGCAGGCGGCCGAGATCCGGCACATCGTCCACAACACCGAGAGCATCTACGGCATCCTGGTCTCGCTCGACGACAAGGCGGCGCTGCTCAAGGCCAACTTCATCGAGGGTCGCCTCGACTACCGCCGCATCTTCGACGAGATCAACGAGCGCGTCGTGGCGCCCTTCGGCGACGGCTGGGTCGGCGCGATCCTCAACAACAAGGACGACGCCGGCGTGCTGCCGCCGGCGACCGTCGAGGTGGTGTTCCCGGGAACGCCGGCCGAAGGCAAGCTCGAGCCCGGCGACACGATCACCGCGGTCGACGGCAAGAAGGTCGAGAACCGCGTCCAGGTGGCGGAGGCGATCGCTGCCAAGGAGCCGGGCCAGGAGGTCAAGCTCACCGTCGACCGCGGCGGCCAGACGCAGGACGTGTCGGTCACCGTGCCGGAGCCCGACGTCTTGATCTCGGTCGCGGGCGAGCCGCGGCTCTACGGCTGGGTCTACCACTACGCCGACGAGGCGAAGTGGATCTTCCTGATCACGACCGTGCTGACGTGGATCCTGCTCTTCCTCTACTTCCACGACTGGCGCGGCGCGCTCCGTCCGACGATCACCGGGGTCATCTCGGCGATCTGGGGTCTCGGCTTCATCAACCTGATCGGCCTGCCGTTCGACCCGCTGGCGCTCGTCATCCCGTTCTTCATCACCGCGCGCGCCGTGTCGCACTCGGTGCAGATGCACGACCGGTACTACGAGGAGTACGAGAAGGCCGGCTGGGACAAGGACAAGGCGATCGTCGCCGCGTTCGCCGAGCTGTTCGTGCCGACGCTGTCCGGCATCCTGACCGACGCGATCGGCATCCTCGCGATCCTGCTCGTGCCGATCCTCATGCTGCAGAAGCTGGCCATCTCGGCGTCGTTCTGGATCCTCGCGATCACCATCAGCGAGCTGCTGCTGAACCCGATCGTCTACTACTACCTGAAGGCGCCCGACAAGGAGACCGTGCTCACCCGCGAGAAGGGCTGGTTCCGCAACCTCATCTTCCGGGTGACGGACGCGATCCTGTCGAAGGCGGGGCGCGTGGCGACGATCAGCGCGTGGGTCCTGCTCACGGCGCTCTCGATCTACTTCCTGAAGGACCTGACGATCGGCGACCCGACCGCGGCCTCGCCGCTGCTCTGGCTCGACTCGCCGTACAACGTCTCGCACACCAGCATCCAGCAGAAGTTCGGCGGCGTCGAGCCGCTGATCATCGTCGCCGAGGGCTCCGACAAGGACGCGATGAAGGACCCGCAGGTCCTGCGCACGATGGAGAAGTTCCAGCGCTTCCTCGAGCGGGACCCGGACGTCGGCTACAGCTTCTCGCTCGCCGACATCCTGCGAGCCGTGAACATGGTGTTCCACGAGCTCGAGCCCAAGTGGGGCGTCATCCCGAACGACTGGATCGACGTCGGCGGGCTGTTCTTCGTCTTCTTCTCGGGCTCACCGCCGAGCGAGACGGCGAAGTACGTGACGCCGGACTACGCGACGGCGCACGTCACCTTCTACGCGAAGAACCACAAGGGCGACAACATCCGGCGCATCATCGAGCGCGCGAAGGAGTTCATCGCCGCGAACCCGATGGAGAAGGCGCAGTTCCGCCTCGCGGGCGGCCTGATCGGCGTGCTGGCGGCGGGCAACGAGGAGATCCTGAAGAACGACCTGCTGATGAACTTCCTCGGCTTCTTCACGATGTACGTGATCGTGCTGTTCACGTACCGCTCGTGGGCGGCCGGCATCTACCTCCTGCTGCCGCTGTTCCTGTCGAACATCGCGATCAACGCCTACATGGGCATCCAGGGGATCGGCATCAACATCTCGACGCTGCCGGTGGTGACCGTCGGCGTCGGGTTCGGCATCGACTACGGCCTGTACATCGTCAGCCGCATCATCGAGGAGTTCCAGAAGTCGGGTGACCTCGAGTTCTCCGTCCGCGAGGCGGTGAGCACGTCCGGCAAGGCGGTCACCTTCACGGCCGTCACCATGGTGCTCGGGACCCTCGTCTGGTGGTTCTCGAGCATCCGCTTCGACGCCGAGATGGGCCTGCTGCTCGCGCTGTGGATGGCGGTCAGCTTCATCGCCTCGATGACCCTGATGCCGGTGCTGTTCGTGGTCTTCAAGCCGGGCTTCATCCTGCGCGAGCGTCCCGCCATCGTCCCGCCGACTCCCGCGGAGAGCCGCGGCGCGGTGAGCTGACGCGCACGTCGAGCGCCACGCCGGCGCCGCTCTCTCGACGCGGCGCCGGCGTGGACCACGCATGATCGAGGTAGACGCTCTCTCCAAGTCGTACGGTCCGATCCCCGCGCTGCGGGAGGTCTCGTTCCAGGTCGCGGCCGGCGAGATCGTGGGCCTGCTCGGCCCGAACGGATCCGGCAAGACGACGCTGCTGCGGATCCTGACCGGCTTCTTCCCGGCCGACGCCGGCAGCGCTCGCGTCGCCGGCGTGCGGCTGTCGGACGACCCCTTCGAGGTGCGCCGCCGGGTCGGCTACCTGCCGGAGCAGTCGCCGCTCTATCCGGAGGTCAGCGTGCGGCGCTTCCTGCGCTTCGCGGCCGACGTCAAGCTCGGCGACCCCGAGCGCCGCGACGAGCGCGTCGCCGCGGTGATCGCGGAGTGCGGCCTCGCCGCGGTGCAGAAGCGGCGCATCGGCACGCTGTCGAAGGGCTACCGCCAGCGGGTCGGCATCGCCCAGGCGCTGATCGGCCGCCCGCAGGTCCTGGTCCTCGACGAGCCGACCGCGGGCCTCGACCCGGCGCAGGTGCTCGAGGTGCGCCAGCTCATCGCCGCGCTCGGCGGCGGCACCACGGTGCTGCTGTCGAGCCACGTGCTCGCCGACGTCGCGAGCGTCTGCGATCGCGTGCTGATGCTGCACCTCGGACGGCTCGTGCTGGCCGAGCGGATCGACACGCTCCGCCGCCAGGTGCGCAGCTCCGGCGAGCTCGTGCTGCGGACGCGCGCGAGCGACGAGCAGCTCGAGCGTCTGCTGTCGCGCGTCGCCGAGGCCGAGGAGACGCGGCGCGACCGCGCGTCCGACGGCTCCGTGCTGCTGCACCTGTCGCATCCCGCGCGCGACGGGGACGAGGCGTCGCGACGCACCGCGGAGCGCGTCACCAGCGCGCTCGCGCGTGCGTGCGTCGAAGCCGGGCTGCCGGTGCTCGAGCTGGGACCGCGCTCGCGCACGCTGGAGGACCTGTTCGTCGACTTGCTCGGGGAGCGCCCGCAGTGAGGCGGCGCCTGCCGTCGCCGCGCCGCGTGTCGGCGCTCCTGCG
Source organism: Thermodesulfobacteriota bacterium (assembly GCA_040755575.1). Lineage (GTDB taxonomy): Bacteria > Desulfobacterota > Binatia > UBA12015 > UBA12015 > DATCMB01. The sequence continues at coordinate 7,558 of JBFMAS010000180.1, read as the reverse complement.
CAAGGAGCTGCACGCGACCTTCGCGCAGCCGCTGCTCTACGTCGTCGGCGGCGTCTTCCTGCTGCTCGCCGGCTACTACTTCTACTCCGACCTCGGCTTCTTCATCACCTTCGGCTTCGGGCAGAACATCTTCGAGAACTTCTTCCAGCTGCTGTTCGTCGACCTGCGCCTGGTGCTGCTGCTCACGGTGCCGCTGCTCACCATGCGGCTGTTCGCCGAGGAGCGGAAGCTCGGCACGATCGAGCTGCTGTTCACCTATCCGCTGTCCGACCTCGAGATCCTCCTCGCGAAGCTGATCGCCTGCACGGCGGCGGCGTGTGCGCTGCTCGCCGCGACCGCCGCGAGCCTCGCCTACCTCTACCGGATCGAGCCGTTCGCCTTCGGCCCGGTGTTCACCGGCTATCTCGGGCTCGCGCTGCTCGCCGTGTCGTTCGTCGCGTGCGGCACCTTCCTGTCGACGCTCACGGACAACCAGGTGGTCGCCGCGATGTCGACCGTCGGGACGCTGCTGCTGCTCTGGATCCTGTCCTGGAACGAGGCCGCGCCGGGCATCGCGACGCTCGGCTTCCTCTCGCGGCTCTCGATCTTCAACCACTTCGAGAGCTTCTCCCGCGGGGTGATCGAGACCAAGGACCTGGTCTACTTCGGCTGCCTCGTCGCCTTCGCCGCGGCGGCCACGCTCGCCTCGCTCGGCTCGCGCGCCTGGCCGCGCTCGCGGCTCGCGCCGACGGTCGTCGGCCTCCTCGGGCTGCTGGTCGCGCTCGGCATCGTCGATGCGCTCGCGGAGAGGCACAACGTGCGCTTCGACCTCACCCCGCAGCAGCGCTACACGCTGTCGCCGCACGCGCGCCGCATCCTCGAGAAGCTGTCGCAGCCGGTCGAGCTGATCGCCTTCGTCCGCTCCGGCGACCCGCGCAACGCCTCGACGGCCGACCTGCTCGAGCGGGTGGGCGAGGTGTCGTCGCTGATCAAGCACCGCGTGGTCGACGTGAACCGCAACCCCGCGCTCGCGCGGCGCTACGGCGTCGACGCGTTCGGCGCGATCGTCGTCGCGACCGCCGACAAGCACCGGGTCGTCGGCAATGCGCGCGAGCACCTGGTGGTGGGCGCGATCCTGCAGCTCACCCGCGACACGCGCAAGGTGGTCGGCTTCGTCGGCGGGCACGGCGAGATGGACCCGCGCGACGCGGACCGCCAGCGCGGCCTGACGACGCTCGCCTCGGGGCTGCGCGACGACGGCTTCGACGTGCGCGCGGTGACCCTCGACGGCGGCGTGCCGGACGACGTGAGCGTGCTGGTGGTCGCCGGCGGGACGAGCCCATGGTCGGACGGCGAGCTCGCGCTGCTCGACGAGTGGATGGAGCGTGGCGGGCGGCTGCTCGCGCTGCTCGACCCGCGCCAGGCGCCCGAGCTCGCCGGGTGGCTCGCGCGCCGCGGCATCGCGCCAGCGCCGAACGTCGTGCTCGATCCGGAGAACCGGCTGTACGGCGGCGAGGGAGTGTCGATCGAGGCGGGTCCGCCGGCCGAGATCGCGGCGCTCGACGCGGAGCAGCCGTCGAGCGGCGTGATCACGAGCGAGCTGAGCCAGGGGGTCCTGCTGTCGACGGCGCGCGCGCTCGAGCTTTCGAGCGGCGCAGTGCCGCTGCTGCAGAGCGGCGCCGAGAGCTGGGCGACGACCGCGATCGGCCGCGCCGAGTCGGGCGACGTCGAGTACGACGAGGTGAGCGACACGCGCGGCCCGCTCGTCGTCGCGGCCGCGCGCGAGTGGCCGGTCGCCGCGGCGCCGGACCGCGCCGCGGCGCGCGTCGTCGTGATCGGCGACGTCGACCTCGCGACCAACCGCTTCATCGAGTTCCTGAGCAACCGCCCCGTGCTGCACAACGCGATCACCTGGCTCGCCGGCGAGGAGGCGCTCATCGCGCTGCGTCCCGAGCGCAAGAAGATGGGTCGCGAGCAGCTCTTCCTGAGCGCGGGCCAGGCGCGCACCGCGCTGCTCCTCGCCACCGTCGCGCTGCCCGGGATGAGCCTGCTGGCCGCGCTCGCCCTCTACCTCTGGCGAAGGGCGGTCGCGTGACCTGGAAAGGCAGCTTCGTCTGCTGGCTCGTCGCGGCCCTGCTGGCCGCGGTCTACGTGGGAACGGCGGACGAGCCGCCCGCGGCGCGCGACCTGCCCGGCGTCGCGCCGCGCACCCCGGTGCCGCGCGAGCGCGGCTACGAGATCGACCCCGCGGCGCTGCGCTCGGTCGAGGTGCGCCGCGGCGAGCGTGCGGTGCTGCTCGAGCGCGGCGACCGCGCCTGGAAGGTCGTCGAGCCGGCCGACCGCACGATTCCGGGCGGCCTCGTCCAGGCGTTCGTCGACCAGCTCGTCGACGGCGGCGAGAGCGAGCGCGTCGCCGACGACGCCGCCAACCCGGCCTACGGCTTCGAGAGCCCGCAGCTCCAGGTGACCGCGACCGACAGCCGGGGCAAGCGGCTGACGCTCGTCGTCGGCACCCGCACCCCGACCGGCACGGCCGCCTACGGGCGGATCGAGGAGGATGGCATCGTCGTGCTGGTCGGGCTCAACCTGCTGTACTACGCCGACCTGCTGCTCGGCTGACGGGCGCACGGGCGCGCCGGCGTGGGCCGCCGTCTCAATTGACCTCGGCAAGCGCAGCGTAGTACTCGATCTGCCGAGTACGGAGTCCCCGCCCGGGCAGCCTCTGCCCGCCACGCTCTGTGTCTCGCTCCCGGATGAACACGACGAGCCCAATCGGCATCTCCGCGCACGGCGCATACGTGCCCAAGGCGCGCCTGCCGCGCGAGATGATCGCCGCCGAGTGGGGCGGCTACTCGATGGGCGGCGAGAAGGCGGTCGCGAGCCACGACGAGGACAGCCTGACGCTCGCCGTCGGCGCCGCGCTGCACTGCTTCCCCGCCGGGGAGGCGCCCGACCTCGGCGGCGTGCTGTTCGCGTCCACCACCTCGCCGTACCGCGAGAAGCAGATGGCGGCGACGATCGCCGCGGTGCTCGACTGCCGCGAGGAGGTGCGGACCGCCGACGTCACCGACTCGCTGCGCGCGGCCACCACGGCGCTCCTCGCCGCGATCGACCAGGTCAAGGCGGGCGCCCGGCGGGTGCTGGTCGCGGCCGGCGACTGCCGCACGCCCGAGCCCGACTCGATGAACGAGCAGTCGAACGGCGACGGCGGTGCCGCGGTGGTGGTCGGCAGCGAGGACGTGCTGGCCGAGGTCGTCGAGACGGCGAGCCTGTCGGACGAGTTCCTCGGCAGCTTCCGCACCGATGAGCAGGCGTACGCGAAGAGCTTCCCCGGCTTCGACATGAAGCTCGGCTACGGACGCCAGCTCGCCGCCGCGATGCAGGCCATTTTGACGAAGGCGAAGCTCGCGCCGGACCGCCTGGCGTCGGTGGTGATCGCCGGTCCGAATCCCCGCGCACCGCAGGGCGTCGCGAAGGGCTTCGGCATCGACGTGAGGAGGCAGCTCAGCGACACGCTGTGGGCGGTGATCGGCGACGTCGGCTGCGCGCAGCCGCTGCTCCTGCTGTCGGCGGCGCTCGAGCGCGCGAAGCCCGGCGACCTGATCCTGGTGGTCGGCGTCGGCGACGGCGCGGACGCGATCCTGCTGCGTGCGACGGATCTCGTGTCCCGCTTCCGGCCGACGCGCGGCATCGCCGCGCAGATCGAGGTCAAGCGCACGCTGCCGTCGTACGGCAAGTACCTGCGGTTTCGCCGCCTGGTGAAGAAGGACGCGCCCTCGCAGGCGCTGTCGACGCCGGTCGTGCTCTTCCGCGACCGCAAGAAGCTGCTGCCGCTCTACGGCGGGCGGTGCAAGGCCTGCGGCACCGTGCAGTATCCGCAGCACCGCGTGTGCATCGAGTGCTCGGACCGCGGCGGCCTCGAGCCCGTCAAGCTCGCGCGCACGGGCAAGGTGTTCACCTTCGTCGTCGACCACGTCGCCGACTCGCCCGACAGCCCGGTCGCGAGCGCGGTGATCGACCTCGACGGCGGCGGGCGCGTGCTGATGGAGCTCACCGACTGCCAGCCCGACAAGGTCGAGATCGACATGCCGGTCGAGCTCACCTTCCGCCGCTACCACGACGGCTTCGGGATGAAGAACTATTTCTGGAAGGCGCGCCCGCGCACGGCAGCCTCGTAAGTAGGAGACGTATCCGCATGGACTTTGGCTTCAGCGAAGACCAGGAGATGCTGCGCCAGTCGGCGAAGGACTTCCTCGCCAAGGAATGTCCGATGACGCTCGTTCGCAAGATGATGGACGACGAGTCGGGGCATTCGCCCGAGCTGTGGAAGAAGATGGCCGAGATGGGCTGGCACGGCCTGATCCTGCCCGAGGAGTACGGCGGCGCCGGGCTCGACTTCGTCGACCTCGTCGTGGTGCTCGAGGAGATGGGGCGCGTCGTGCTGCCCGGCCCGTTCCTCTCGACGGCGGTCTATGCGGCGGTCACGCTGCTCGACGGCGGCACCGAGGAGCAGAAGAAGAAGTACCTGCCGAGGATCGCATCGGGCGACCTCGTCGCGACGGTGGCGATCCTCGAGCCGTCCGGACGCTGGGACGCGGACGGCATCGCCGCGACCGCGACCGCCGAGGGCGGTGGCTACCGGCTCGACGGCACCAAGCTCTTCGTCCCCGACGGTCACGTCGCCGAGCTGCTCATCGTCGCCGCGCGCAAGCCGGGGACCGCGGGCAAGGAGGGCGTGAGCCTGTTCTGCGTCGACGCGAGCGCGGCCGGCGTCAAGCGCACGCCGCTCAAGACCATGGACCAGACGCGCAAGCTCGCCGAGGTCGTGCTCAGCGGCGTCAAGGTCGGCAAGGACGCGCTCGTCGGCAAGGAAGGCGAGGGCTGGAAGACCATCGAGCGTCTGTCGGACCGCGGCAAGGTGGCGCTGTGCGCCGAGGCCTGCGGCGGCGCGCAGCAGGTGCTCGACATGTCGGTCGCGTATGCGAAGGTCCGCGAGCAGTTCGGCAAGCCGATCGGCTCCTTCCAGGCGATCCAGCACAAGTGCGCCAACATGATGGTGCAGGTCGAGAGCTCGAAGTCGGCGACCTATTACGCCGCCTGGGCGGTCGCGAACGACGTGCCCGAGGCGCCGCTCGCTGCGGCGATGGCCAAGGCCTACTGCTCGGACGCGTACCGCGTCGTCGCCGGCGAGGGCATCCAGATCCACGGCGGCATCGGCTTCACCTGGGAGCACGACATGCACATCTACTTCAAGCGTGCGAAGAGCTCCGAGGTGACCTTCGGCGACGCGACGTGGAACCGGGAGATCGTCGCTTCGCACATCCTCTGACGAGGAGCGTCTCGGCCCTCGTGCGGCCGGCGGCTTCAACCCTTGCTCCGTCGGTGCCGATGTCTGGTACCGGATGAACGATCGAGCGCCGGCCGTTCGGTACGCCCCGGATGCGGACGCGTCGCGGCCGAGCGCGCGAGGGGCGCTCCATGCCCGAACGGCGATCCCGTACGTGACGACCGTCGTGGCGCTCAACGTCGGCTTCAGCCTCTACCCGGAGCACGACTGGTTCTGGTCGCTGCTGGTCGGCAGCGTGCTCGTGCTGCGCGACTACGCGCAGCGCGTCTGGGGACACGCCTGCCTGCTCCTGATGGGGCTCGCGGCCGTGCTCTCCTACCTGCTCGGCTCGCCCGCGGTGGCGCTCGCGAGCGCCACCGCGTTCGCGGTGAGCGAGACCGTCGACTGGCTCGTGTACTCGCTCACGGAGCGGCCGTTCGCGGACCGCGTCCTGCTCTCGACCGCGGCGAGCGCGCCGATCGACAGCGCGGTGTTCCTCGTTCTCGCCCACCTGTTCACCTGGCAGCTGCTCGCGATCGGGGTCGTGAGCAAGTGGAGCGCCGGCATCGTCGTCTGGGCGACGCTGCGCTGGCGGCGGCACCCGGGCCGGGTCGAAGCGGCGGCCTGCTGACGCGGGCCGCTGCATCCGCCCGGCGCGCGCCGCGCTTGACCGGGTACGCGTGCTTCGTGAGAGTTGCCCGGACGATGTCGTCAGCGAGGGAACCATGAGCGAATCCAAGACCGTCATCGAGTCCGTCCTCAAGGAAGACCGCAAGTTTCCGCCGCCCGCGGAGTTCGCGCGCGACGCGCTGATCAAGTCGTTCGCCGACTACGAGAAGATGTACGCCTCGGCCGAGCGCGACCCCGAGGGCTTCTGGGCCGGCATCGCCAGCTCGCACCTCGAGTGGTTCACGCCCTGGACCCAGGTCCTCGACTGGCAGCCGCCGTTCGCGAAGTGGTTCGTCGGCGGCGAGATCAACGCCTCGTACAACTGCCTCGACCGCCACCTCGGCACGTGGCGCCGGAACAAGGCGGCGCTGATCTGGGAGGGGGAGCCGGGCGACTCCCGCACGCTGACCTACCAGCAGCTCCATCGCGAGGTCTGCCAGACCGCGAACGTGCTGAAGGGCCTCGGCGTCAAGGCCGGCGACCGCGTCGGCCTCTACATGCCGCTCGTCCCCGAGCTGGCGATCGCCATGCTCGCCTGCGCGCGCATCGGCGCCACGCACTCGATCGTCTTCGGCGGCTTCTCGGCCGAGGCGGTGCGCGACCGGATGAACGACGCGCAGGCCAAGGTCGTGATCACCGCCGACGGCGGCTACCGTCGCGGCTCGATCGTCCCCCTGAAGGCGAACGTCGACGCCGCGCTCGCCGGCTGCCCGTCGGTCGAGACGGTGCTCGTCGTGCGCCGTACCGGCGAGAAGGTGGCGATCGCGCACGGCCGCGACCGCTGGTGGCACGAGGAGATGGAGCGCGCCTCCGCTGACTGCCCGGCCGAGCCGCTCGACTCGGAGCACCCGCTGTTCATCCTCTACACGAGCGGCACCACCGGCAAGCCGAAGGGCGTCGTGCACACGACCGGCGGCTACTTGACGCACGTCGCCTACAGCACCCGGCTGGTCTTCGACCTCAAGGACACGGACACGTACTGGTGCACCGCGGACATCGGCTGGGTGACCGGGCACAGCTACCTGGTGTACGGACCGCTCGCGAACGGCGCGACCACCCTCATGTACGAGGGCGCGCCGAACCATCCCCGCCCCGACCGCATCTGGGAGATCATCGAGAAGTACGGCGTGACCACCCTCTACACGGCGCCGACGCTGATCCGCTCGGTCGTCAAGTGGGGCGAGGAGTGGCCGGCGAAGCACGACCTCTCCTCGCTGCGGCTCCTCGGCACGGTGGGCGAGCCGATCAATCCCGAGGCCTGGATGTGGTACCACGACAAGATCGGCGGCGGGCGCTGCCCGATCGTCGATACGTGGTGGCAGACCGAGACGGGCGGCATCATGATCTCGCCGCTGCCCGGCGCGACGCCGACCAAGCCCGGCTCCGGCACGCTGCCGCTGCCCGGCATCGTCCCCGACGTGGTCGACCGCGAGGGCAGGAGCGTCGGCAAGAACCAGGGCGGTCTGCTCGTGGTGCGCAAGCCCTGGCCCGGGATGCTGCGCACGGTCTACGGCGACCCCGAGCGCTACGTCAAGCAATACTGGAGCGAGCTGCCCGGCAGCTACTTCACCGGCGACGGCGCGC
>JBFMAS010000179.1:0-2561 GCA_040755575.1 Thermodesulfobacteriota bacterium | reverse complement strand
GCCGCGCTGGCCGCGGCGCTGCTGGCGGCGAGCACGCTTTCCGCCGGCGCGGCGGACTTCCCGGTGTCGGGCGCGTCGCTGGTGCTGCGGCGCGCGCGGGGCGGCGCCGAGACGCTGTCCTTCGTCTCGCACGACACCGCGCTTCCGCTGCCTGCGGTCGGCGGCCCGGACGACCCGAGCGTCGCCGGCGTGCTGGTCGAGGTGGTGGCGCTCGACGACCCCTCGGTCGGCGTCCTGGAGGTCCCGCCCGGCGTGGCGCCGCGCGCCGGACGGCCGGGATGGCGCGTCGCCGGTGCCGGGGCCACGCCGACCTTCCGCTACGCGAACCGCAACGCGCCGGGCTCGCCGTCGGCGGTGCGCACGCTGCTCTACCGGCCGGGGCGCCGGCTCGCGCTGGCCGCGAAGCGTGTCGGCATCGACCTCGACGCGCCGCTCGGCGCGGTCGCGGTCCGGGTCACCGTCGGCGCGCACCGCATCTGCGCCCTGTTCGCGGGCGCGAGCGTGGTGCGCGACCAGGCGGGGCTGTTCCAGGGCCGCAACGCGCCCGCGCCGGCGCTGCCCGACTGCTCGGACGCCTCGCTCGGCACGGTGCCGTTCCTCCGGCCCGGGCTGTTCGGCGACCCGGCCTGCGCCGACGCGCTGCCGTCGCCGCCCGAGGACCCGCCGGCCCTGCCGCCGGGCCCCGAGGCCTTCCACCGCGTGACGCACGACGATCCGCTGGCCGTGTGCAACGACGGCCATCCGGCGGTCTTCTACGTGCGCCGCGCGAAGCCGGGCGGCGGCCACGAGGGCGACTGGGTGATCTGGCTCGCGGGCGGCGGAAGCTGCGTCGACGCGGGCGACTGCGCCGACCGCTGGTGCGCGCGCCAGGACGGCGGCTACTCGTCGCGCACGATGAGCGCGCGCTGGAAGGACTGGGACGAGAACCACGTCGGCATCTTCAGCACGCGCGCCGACAACCGCTTCAAGGACTTCAACCTCGTCATCGCGCCCTACTGCAGCTCCGACCTGTGGACGGGCACGCACACGGTCGACCAGCCGTCCTCGACCTCGCCCGAGACCGGCGTGCCCTATCCGGCGTACCGCGTCGCGTTCCACGGCCACCACATCGTGAACGCGCTGATCGCACGGCTGCGCGCGGGGGTCACCTCGGACGACGGCCGCGAGACGCTGGCGCCGCTCACGACGGCCGAGCGCGTGCTCTTCGCCGGCAGCTCCGCGGGCGGCGCGGGCGCGATCCACAACGCGAGCCGCGTGGCGGCGCTGATCCGGGAGCGCGCCCCGGGGATCGTCGTCGAGCTCCTGAGCGACGGGATCACGCGGCCCTACCTGCCCGACCCGGCGCGCGGCGTGTCGGACGCCGAGGTCGCGGTGCGCCGCGCCGTCGGCGCGCAGGCGAGCTCGATGTACCGCGGCATCCTCGACCCGGGCTGCACGACGGCGCACGCGGGCGACCCGCTGCACCCGTGCGCGCAGGCGGCGCACGTGCTCGCGCACCACGTGCCGCTGCGCGCGTTCACCCAGATCGACCTCGAGGATCCCGTCGCGGGCCCGTGGGCGTACGACGACCTCGGCCGCTTCGGGCTCGCGACGCGCGAGCTGCTGCAGGGCCTCGCGGCCGGCACGTCGCAGGTCCCGGAGCCGCTCACCCCGGTCGACCTCGGCATCCTGGCGCCGCGCTGCCGCCACCACGTGACGCTCGACAACCCGACCTTCTACGAGCTCCGGGTCCCGGACGGCGGGGCCAACCTGAACCGGGCGCTGTGGGCGTGGTGGAGCGGCGCTGCCGTGCCCGAGCTGATCGACGACGGATCGGCGACCGGCTCGTCCTGCGCGCCCGGGCCGTGAGCCGCCGGCCGCCCGGCAGGCCGGCATTCCGGTCGTGGCCCGCGGAAGGATGTGCAACGCGCCGCGCGCGCCCCGGCCCGGCGCTCCGCGTCCGTCAAGCATCGGGGCGCATTCGACGGCGGCACGGTGCTTGCGTGACGCCCGTCTCGTGGGCGAGGCGGTCCGACCCGAGACCGAGAGCGGACGCGGACGCGAGGCGACGACGCCGTCGGCGATCCCGCGCTCCGGATGGCGCGACATCCTGTGGCGCACGAAGAGCGAGCTGTCGCGCGACAACGCGTCGCTCATCGCCGCCGGCGTCGCGTTCTACGGGCTGCTCGCCGCCTTCCCGGCGGTCGCCGGCGTGATCTCGGTCTACGGCCTCGTCGCCGACCCCGCGTCGGCGACGCAGTTCTTCGCGAACGCTCCCGCGCTGCCGCAGGAGGCGCGCACGATCCTCTCCGAGCAGGCGCGCCGCGTCGCCGAGACGCCGTCGTCGGCGCTCGGGCTCGGCCTCGCGGGCGCGGTGCTGCTCGCGATCTACGGCGCGTCGAAGGCGGTCAGCGCGCTGATCATGGCGCTCAACGTCGCGTACGAGGAGGACGAGGAGCGCGGCTTCGTCCGCTTGACGCTGCTCTCGCTCGGCCTGACGGCCGCCGTGATGCTGTTCGTGGTGTTCGCGCTGCTGCTGATCGTCGGCGTGCCGGCGGTGGTCGCGGCGCTGTCGTTGCCCG
>JBFMAS010000178.1:0-2224 GCA_040755575.1 Thermodesulfobacteriota bacterium | reverse complement strand
GGCGAAGCGCGTACGGGCGCCACTCCCTGGTCGCTTCAGTCGGCCGCGCGTCGTTGCGCGCGGAGGCTCAGATCTCTTCGCTTGGGGCCGTACCAGCGACCCAAAATCAGGTCAATGGACGGACGCCGGCGTCAGGACCGGCCGTGCAGAGCCCCGCGCTCGCCCGCGGCGCCGCGCGCGCGCAGGCGGCTCTCGCGGACCGACACGGGACGGCCGGGGTGCTTCAGGATCACGCGCGCCTCGGCCGCGGTGATCGCGCGTCCGAACAGGCAGAATTCGCCGCGCTCGTCCTGCTGGTGGTTCGCCCACTCGGCGAGCTCGTCGGGCGTCGGCTCGTGGCCGAGGGCGACGGCGCACTCACGGACGACGAAGCCGAGCATCATCTTGCCGCCGCTCAGCAGGTCGCGACGGCCGTCGCCCGGTGGCGGCTCCCCGGCGGAGTCGGCCGCGGCACGCGCACGCGGATCGCCCTCCCCGCGCAGCGCGGGCCAGGAACCGCGGATGATGTCGGCTCCGTCGGACACGATGCGGAGTGTGGAGGTTGCCCGCGCGCATTTCAAGACGTCGGCGCGAACGTCATCTCGCGCAGATCGCTCGAAACGCGCAGCGGCGCTGCGCACGCGGCGTGCACGTCGTCGACGCGGATCCCGGGCGCCACCTCGCGCAGCAGGAAGCCGTCGGCGTCGACCTCGATCAGCGCGAGGTCGGTGACCACGGCACGGACGCAGCCGAGCGCCGTCGGCGGGTAGCTCAGGCGCTCGACCAGCTTCGCCTCGCCGGAGCGCGACCGCTGGTGCATCAGCACGATCACCCGCGCGCCGCCCGAGGCGAGGTCCATCGCGCCGCCGATGCCGCCGACGCCGCTGCCGGCGACGTTCCAATTCGCGAGGTCGCCGTTCGCCGCCACCTGGAAGCCGCCCAGCACGACGGTCGTCACGCGGCCGCCGCGCGCCATCGCGAAGGACAGGCACGAGTCGAAGTACGCCGTGCCGGGCACCGGCGTCACGAGCTGGCCGCTCGCGTTGTACAGGTCGAGGTCCTCGTCGCCGTCTCGCGGAAAGCCGCCGAAGCCGAGGATGCCGTTCTCCGAGTGCAGCACGACGTCGCGCCCGGCGACGTAGTTCGAGACCAGCGTCGGCAGGCCGAGGCCGAGGTTCACGTACTCGCCGTCCTCGAGCAGCGCCGCGGCGCGCATGGCCATCAGGTCCGGCGGCAGCGCGAGCGCGTCGTCGTGCTCGCCGGCGCGCCTTCCCTCGAGCGCGCGGTTGCGGCCCGCGACGGAGCCGAGGCGGCGCAGCGTCGCGACGTCGAAGCGCTGCGTCGTCGTGACCACGCGGTCGACGAACGCGCCGGGCGTCACCACCGCCTCGGGATCGAGCGCCCCGGCCGGCACGATCTCGTCGACCTCGGCGATCGTGACGCCGGCCGCGGTCGCGAAGGCGGGGCCGAAGTTGCGCGCGCCGCAGCGGTAGACGAGGTTGCCCGCCGTGTCGGCGCGGTGCGCGCGGACGAGCGCGAAGTCGGCCCGCAGGGCGCGCTCGAAGAGGTAGCGCTTGCCGTCGAAGACGCGCTCCTCCTTGCCCGCGGCGACCGCGGTGCCGACGCCGGTCGGCGTGTAGAAGCCGGCGAGGCCCGCGCCGCCCGCGCGCACGCGCTCGACGAGCGTGCCCTGCGGCACGAGCTCGAGCTCGACCTCGCCCGCGAGGATCTGCTCCGCGAGCGCGGTCCTCTGCACGGGGTAGACCGCGTAGGTGCAGACGATGCGGCGGACCTGGCGGCGCTCGGCGAGCACCTGCAGCGAGGTCGGGCCGAGCCCGGAGGTGTTGCTGATCACCGTGAGGTCCCGCGCGCCGTGCTCGCGCAGCGCGAGCAGCAGGTCGGTCGGCCAGCCCTGCAGCGTGCCGAAGCCGGTCACCAGGATCGACGCGCCGTCGCGCACGTCGGCGATCGCCTCGCGCGCGTCCCGGGCGATCCGTCCCTGCATGCGGTCTCGTCCCACGGCCGGCACGCGGAGGCAACCGCCGGCTCTAGGGACCGCACGCGAACCCCGATATGCTCGTGCTGCGCGCACCGCGACGTCCGGCGCGCCGGCCCCGGAAGGAGATCCGAATGAGGAAGCTCGAGACCGCCGCAGCCGCCGCGCTGGCGACCCTCGTCCTGGCGCTGTCCGCCCTGCCCGCACACGCGACCCTCGAGGAGGACGTGCGGCAGGCGACGACCATCC
>JBFMAS010000177.1:0-8152 GCA_040755575.1 Thermodesulfobacteriota bacterium | reverse complement strand
CCGCCGCGCACCCTGCGTGCGCGATCGGCTCCGCGAGGTGCGCCTCGAGCGCGGCGCGCTCGTCCGGCGTCAGCGCACCGAGCGCGTAGGCGGCCGCATTCTCCTTGAATTCGGCGCAGTTCACGCGCTCACTCCGGACCCACGCTCGTCGAGGAGGGTGGCCAGCTTGGCGAGGCCGAGCCGGACCCGGGTCTTGACGGTGCCGAGCGGATCGCCCAGCCGGGCGGCGATCTCGCTGTGCGACAGGCCCTCGTAGTAGGCGAGCTCGATCGCGCTGCGCTGCTCGGTCGGCAGCGCGGCGAGGGCCGCGAGCACGCGCTGGCGGAGCTGGCGTTGCTCGGCAGCCTCGACCGGCGCCGCCTGGGGCGGGGGCTCGGGGTCCTCGCTGCGCGCGACGGCGCGCTCCGCCGCGGACCGCGTGCGCAAGCGGTCGAGCGCGCGGCTGCGCGCGATGGTGAGGACCCACGCCATGGCGCCGCCGCGGCTCGCGTCGTAGCTCGCCGCCTGGCGCCACACCTGGACGAAGGTCTCTTGCACGACTTCTTCCGCCTCGCTGCGCACCCCGAGCACCCGGCTCGCGACCGACAGCGCACGCGCGCTGCACCGATCGTAGAGCGTGCGCAGGGCGGCAGCGTCTCCCGACGACACCCGGTCGAGCAGCGCCCGGTCCTCGGCGTTGCCCGCGGGATTCATCGCCGTCGGGTAGCCGGCCTGGCGCGGCCGCGCAATCTCGCCTGCCGTCTGCTGCGGTGGCACGTCATCGGTCGCCGGCCTGCTGCAAAGGGGCAGGCTCCCTCTGCTGTACGTGGACGGCGGACGAACGGATTCACGGCCGGGTTCGTTGCCCGTCCGGAGGTGAAGTGGTAGCGCCGCCGCAGCACGATGCTGCGCAACCTCTGGCGCTATCGCAGCTTCATCCTCGGCATGGCGCGACGGGAGTTCCGGGCGCGCTACCTCGGGTCCGTGCTGGGCAGCGCGTGGGCGGTCGTCCACCCGCTGACCCTGGTGCTCGTGTACACCGTGATCTTCGGCCACCTCATGCGCGCCCGCGTGCCGGGCGCCCCCGACGCGGTCGGCTACGGCATCTTCCTGTGCGCGGGGATCTTCACCTGGGGCGCCTTCACCGAGATCCTCACGCGCTCGGTGACCGTGTTCCTCGAGAACGGCAACCTGATCAAGAAGATGAGCTTCCCGCGCGCGAGCCTGCCGACGATCGTGCTGCTCTCGGCGCTGGTCAACTTCGCGATCGTGTTCGGCATCCTGCTGGCGATCCTGCTCGCGCTCGGGCGCTTCCCCGGCTGGGCGGTGCTCGCCGTCGTGCCGCTCGTGCTCCTGCAGCAGGCGCTCGCGCTCGGCCTCGGCACGACGCTCGGCGTGGTGAACGTCTTCTTCCGCGACGTCGGCCACCTGCTCGCGATCGCGCTGCAGCTCTGGTTCTGGTTCACGCCGATCGTGTACCCGCTGACCGTGCTCGGCGAGCGTACGCAGGCGCTGGTGCGCTGGAACCCGATGACGAACGTCGTCGTCGGCTACCAGGAGATCCTGCTGCACGGCCGCTGGCCCGAGTGGAGCGCCTACCTGCCCCAGATCGCGCTCGCGGCGGGCGCGCTGCTGCTCGGCCGTGCGACCTTTCGCCGTCTCTCGGGCGAGCTCGCGGACCACCTCTAGGCCGTCATGCCGCGCATCGTCGCCCGCTCGCTCGGGAAGAAGTACAAGCGCTACCGTCACCCGCTCGCGCGGCTCGTCGAGTGGGCGAGCGGCGACCGCATCGTGTGCCACGAGGCGGAGTGGGCGCTGCGCGGCGTGAGCTTCGAGGTCGGCGACGGCGAGTCGCTCGGCATCATCGGCATGAACGGCGCCGGCAAGAGCACGCTGCTGCGCGTGCTCACCGGCACCACCCTGCCGAGCGAGGGCTCGTTCGAGGTACGGGGACGCGTCGCCGCGCTGCTCGAGCTCGGCCTCGGCGTCCATCCAGAATTCACCGGCTGGCAGAACGCGACGCTCGCGGGCCAGCTCCTCGGCCTCGACGACGAGACGCTCGCGGCGGCGTTGCCCTGGGTGCAGGAGTTCTCCGAGCTCGGCGACCACATGGACCAGCCGGTGCGCACGTACTCGACCGGCATGCAGGTGCGGCTCGCGTTCAGCGTCGCGACCGCGGTGCGGCCCGACGTGCTGATCGTCGACGAGGCGCTGTCGGTCGGCGACGCCTACTTCCAGCACAAGTCGATGAGCCGGATCCGCGCGTTCCAGGAGCAGGGCACGACGCTGCTCTTCGTGACGCACGACCCGGCCGCCGTGAAGGCGCTCTGCCGGCGCGCGATCCTGCTCGACCGCGGCACGCTGCTGCGCGACGGCCCGCCGGATGCGGTGTTCGACTACTACAACGCGATGATCGCGCGGAAGGAGGACGAGGCCGAGATCGAGCAGGTCGAGTCGGAGGGGCGCATCGCGACGCGCTCGGGAAGCCGCGAGGCGGAGATCGTCGCGGTCGAGCTGCTCGACGACGCGCGCGTGCCGCGGCGCTCGTTCGCGGTCGGCGAGACGGCGGCGATCCGGGTGCGCCTGCGCACCAACCGCGACATGCCCTCGCCGACCGTCGGCTTCCTGATCCGCGACCGCCTCGGCAACGACGTGTTCGGCTCGAACAGCTTCTACCTCGGCGTCGCACACGAGCCGTGCACGGCGGGCGACGAGGTGTGCGCGACGTTCGACGTCGTGCTGCACGTCGGCTGCGGCAGCTACTCCGTGACGGTCGCGCTGCACACCGAGCGCGCGCACGTCGACGCGAGCTTCGACTGGTGGGACCGCGCGCTCCTGTTCCAGGTGGTTCCCGGCCGGGGGCCCGGCTTCACCGGGGTCGCGGCATTGCCGGTGCGTGCGACGCTCTCCCGCCCGGCGCGCGACGCGCGCGACGGCACGGCGGGCTGACGTGCGGCAGCGCTTCTCGGTGACGATCGTCACCTTCGACAGCGCGCGCTACCTCGGCCGCTGCCTTGACGCGCTCGCCGCGCAGACCGCTCCGCCGAGCGAGGTGATCGTGGTCGACAACCAGTCGCGCGATGGGAGCGTCGCGCTCGCCCGGCGCCACGCGGTCGTGTCGCGCGTCGTCGAGAACGGCGCCAACGTCGGCTTCGCCGCCGGGCAGAACCAGGCGATCGCGGCGAGCCGCGGCGACTGGGTGCTGGCGCTCAACCCCGACGTGCTGCTCGACACGCGCTTCCTCGAGACGCTGTCGCCGCACGCCGAGGCGCCGCCGCCGCTCGGCACCCTGTGCGGCAAGCTCCTGCGCATGGACGACGACGGGCGTCCGGCGTCGCCGCCCCGCATCGACTCCGCGGGCATCGAGTTCAGGCGCACGTTCCGCCACTTCGACCGCGGCTCGGAGGAGCCGGACGACGGCCGCTACGCGGCGGAGGAGCCGGTGTTCGGCGCGAGCGCGGCGGCGGCGCTCTACCGGCGCGCGATGATCGACGACGTGTCGGTCGAGGGCGAGTTCTTCGACGAGGCGTTCTTCGCGTATCGCGAGGACGCCGACGTCGCCTGGCGCGCGCAGCTCCTCGGCTGGGACTGTCTTTACGTGCCCTCCGCCCTCGGCTACCACGTGCGGCGGGTGCTGCCCTCGCGGCGCGCGCAGCTTCCGGCGATGCTCAACCGACACTCGGTGAAGAACCGCTTCCTGATGCGGATCAAGAACGCCGACGCGGCCGTCTGGCGGCGCTGCGCCGCCCCGGGGCTCGCGCGCGACGCGGCCGTCGTGGCCGGCTGCCTCGCGTGGGAGTGGAGCTCGTTGCCGGCGCTGTGGGAGGTCGCGCGTCTCTACCCGCGTGCGCGGCGCCAGCGCGCCGTCATCCAGGCGCGCCGCCGGCGCGACGGTGCCGAGATCGCGCGGTGGTTCCGGTGAGCAGCGCCGCCGAGCGGCTCGGCGGCGAGCCGTCGCGGGCCGGCGCCTCCGCCGGCGCGCCACGCGCGGGCGCGTCGCGGCCCCGCTTCGGCTCGCGCCAGGCGCACCTGCACACGGTCAGCATCGCATGGCAGCTCGCGCGGCTCGACATCCTGCGTCGCTACACCGCGACCATGCTCGGCATCGTCTGGGCGGTGCTGGCGCCGCTCCTCATGTCGGTCGTGATCGGCGTCGTCTTCTCGCAGCTCTTCGGCATGCCGCTGCGCGAGTTCCTGCCGTATCTCTTCCTCAACTTGACGCTGTGGGCGTTCTTCGCGGCGTGCCTCGACAGCGGCGCGATCGCCTTCCTCGCAGCCGAGGGCTACATCAAGCAGATCGCGAAGGTGTCGTTCTACACCTATCCGCTGCGCATGACGCTGGCGGCGTTCTTCACGCTGCTGCTCGGGCTGTGCGCCGTCACCGTGGTGATCATGGTCTTCGGCGGGCGCATCGGGCCGATGTGGTTGCTCGCCGTGCCGGGGCTCGCGGCGTGGCTCCTGTTCGGCTTCGCCGTCTGCTGCCTGTCCGCGGTGCTGAACACCGCCGTGCGCGACTTCCAGTACCTGCAGAGCGTCGGCGTCCAGGCGCTGTTCTACGCGACGCCGGTGATGTTCCCCGCGGCGCTCCTCGTCAAGCACGACCTCGCCTGGCTGCTCACCTGGAATCCGCTCTACCACCTCATGATGATCGTGCGCGTCCCGCTCCTCTACAACGACTTCCCCGAGCCCTCGCACTACGTGGCGAGCGCGCTGAGCCTCGCCTTCTTCGGCGTCGCCGCCATCCTGGCGATGCGCATGGCACGGCCGCGGCTCGTGTTCTGGCTGTGATCTCGTGGTCGAGCTGACGTCGGTCTCGCTGACCTTCCCGCCGCAGAAGGCGCGCAGCCTGCGCGAGCGCATCAGCCGCGCGTGCGGCGTGCTGCCGCCCGAGGACGGGCCGCAGGCCGTGACCGCGCTGCGCGACATGAGCCTCAGGATCGAGCGCGGCGAGCGCGTCGGCATCGTCGGCTTCAACGGCGCCGGCAAGACGACGCTGCTCAAGGTGATGTGCGGCATCTACGCGCCGAGCTCCGGCCGCATCGTCGTCGACGGCGACATCGCGTGCCTCTTCGAGCTCGCGACCGGCTTCGAGATGGAAGCGTCGGGCTGGGACAACATCCTGACGCGCGGGCTGCTGCTCGGCCTGTCGCGCGCCGAGATCCGCCAGCGGATGCGCGACATCGCCGAGTTCACCGAGCTCGGCAACGCGCTCGACCGGCCGGTGAAGACGTACTCGGCGGGCATGTTCGTGCGCCTCGCCTTCGCGGTGTCGACCGCGATCTCGCCCGACGTGCTGCTGCTCGACGAGGTGATCGCCGCGGGTGACGCGCGCTTCCAGGACAAGGCGCGTCGCCGGCTCGAGGACATGGTGGCGCGTGCCTCGCTGCTGGTCCTCGTCAGCCACTCGATGGAGACGGTGCGCCAGATGTGCACCCGCGCGATCTGGCTGCACGAGGGCCGCGTGCGGCTCGACGGCTCCGCCGCCGAGGTGACCGCGGCCTACGAGCGCGGCGCCTGAAGAGCGCCCGCGTCCGCGCGCTCGGCGGCGCCTGCGACCGCGTCCGGCTCCGGGCCGGCGTCGCGCGTCGCGTAGCCGAGCGCGCGCAGCGTCGCGCCCGCCCGCTCCTCGAACCAGGCCTCGTCCTCGGCGCTGAAGATGCGCCGCCAGTTGCCGGTCGTCATGCGGCGGTAGCCGCTCGGGATGTTGCGCCCGACCGGCGAGTGGCGGTCGAAGTCGAGCTCGACCTCGACGGGCTCGACGTCGCCGTCCTCGTAGCCGAACGCGCGCAGCACTTCGCCGATCACGCCGCGCTGGTCCTCGAGCAGGCGCTCGTAGCGCACGACGCAGACGATGTTCGGGCTCGCGAGCCAGTCGGCGTTGTACTTCGCCCAGTAGTCGACCGGGTTCAGCCGTGTGATGACGTCGCGGCGCGCGTTGCGCAGCTCCATGAACTCCGCGCGCAGGAAGTCGGGGAAGGTGATCGGCGTGCCGTCGCCTTCCCAGCGCCGGGTGCCGCCCGGGCCGTCGCGCGTCGACGCCATGTAGAGCGAGACCATCACGTCGCGCCCGTCGCGCACCAGCAGGATGCCGTTGTGCTGCAGCCGGTTCTTCGCCGGCATGCGCTCGACGTTGAAGTGCTGGTAGCGGGCGCCCGGCGGCATGACGACGTGACGCTTCATGTTCGCGTGGCAGATCTGCCGGAACCACTGAAAGCCGCTGCGCTTGTGCGACAGGATGACGACGCTCGGCAGGAACAGCGATTTCACCCGCAGCCAGTGCCGGTTCGCGCGCAGGCGAAGGAGCTTGCGCTCGAGGCGCTGCTCGAAGTCGGTCGCCGGTCTCATCGGCAGTCGCAGATGATCGGGAAAAGCGGATACCGAAGCAACTTGTCCGGTGCTCGCGAGGGAGATACGGAGTCAGGCCCATGCGTGTCGGCGTCCGGCTCTCCGCTTGCCTGCTGCTCCTCGTCGCGGCGCGCGCCGAGGCCCTGACGCTGCTCACCGAGGGCAAGGTCGGCGTTTTTCGCTACGACGCCGCCTCGGGCGCGGGCTCCGCGCGCATCCGCGTCGGCGCGGACGGCAGCCTGCGGTCGCTGCAGGACCCGACCGTCTGCCCGTCGAGCGCGTCGCTGCGCATCGCGTTCTACCCGACGGCGACGAACCTCGTCACCGGGGGCCCGACCGTCGAGCTGCCGTGCGAGCGGTGGTCGCCGGTGCCCGGCGGCTTCGTCTACCGGGACGCTTCGGGCAGCGCGGGCGGCGTCCGCCGCGTCCGCTACACGGAGCGCGGCGTCGAGGTCCTCGCGGAGGGGGCCGGCTACGAGCCCGTCGTGGGTCCGGTCGGCTACGTGCAGCTGTGGCTCACCGTCGGGGACGAGCGCTACCTCGTGCGCCTGCACTCCTTCGACGAGAACGAGGCGGCCTCGGTGGTGTCGCGCCGTCCGTCGCGCGAGGCGTCGGCCGGCGAGGCGGCCTTCTGGGACACGATCTGGGGCGACGCCGACCGCGGCGAGGAGACGCTCGATCTCCTGCGGCGTGCGGTCGCCAACGACCGCCGCGACGCGCGCTCGCATTTCCTGATCGCGATGATGCACCTCTACCGCTACGGCCGGCTCGTGGCGGATCCGCTCGCGCCCGGCGCGCAGGGCAGGCGCGAGGTGCTCGCCGCGCGCCACGCCTTCGACCGGGCGGTGCCGCTGCTCTGGGACGGCGCCGCCGGCGACACGCGCGTGCCCGGCTTCGCCGCGGCGGCCACCTACGCGAAGGGCGTCGGCTTCGGCGATCCCGCGACCACCGAGCGCGGCATCGCGGAGCTCGAGTCGGCGGCCGAGCTCAACACGCTGTTCAACGCGTTCGACCTCTTCGCGGTCGCGCCCGCGGTGCCGGCGAGCGACCCGCTCTACGCGCGCGTCCTGCACCTCCTCGACGTCACGTTCAACGAGGTCGCTCAGCAGTGCGGCACGCAGGCGGAGATCTGCTTCAACGACGGCATGGCGCCGCACAACATCGAGGGCACCTTCGTGCTGTTCGGCGACATCTACGCGAAGGGCGGGCGCACCGAGCAGGCGCGAACCGCGTACGCGACGGCGCTGTCGGTCGGCGAGAGCGCTAACTGGGCTCCGCAGTTCGTCGCGACGGCGCGCGAGCGCCTCGACGGCGTCGAGGCGCGGGTCGCGCTCTACCAGGACGCCGACCGCGGCAACGATCCGCCGTTCGTCGGCTCGGGCGGCGCGAGCTCCTGCGCCTACTGCCACAACCGCTGACGCGAGCCGGCGCGCCGGCGGGATGCTAGCCGGAGCGCATGAGGGAGCTTCTGCTCGACGCCGCACGGCGCGCGATCCGCTACCTGGACGATCTCGACGGCCGCCCGGTCTTCCCGCCGGACGAGGCGCGCGCGCGGCTCGCCGGTCTCGGCGGCGAGCTGCCGCAAGGGCCGTCGAGCGACGCCGAGGTGCTGGCGCTGCTCGACGAGGTCGCGTCGCCGGCGACGGTGGCGAGCGCGGGGCGGCGCTACTTCGGCTTCGTCACGGGCGGCTCGCTGCCCGCGACGGTGGCCGCGAGCTGGCTCGCGGCCGCGTGGGACCAGAACGGCTTCTCCGCGACCACGTCGCCCGCCGTCGCGGCGCTCGAGCAGGTCGCGCTCCGCTGGCTGGTCGAGCTGCTCGGCCTTCCG
>JBFMAS010000176.1:0-6229 GCA_040755575.1 Thermodesulfobacteriota bacterium | reverse complement strand
CGGGCAAGGTCATCCTGCTCGGCGAGCACGTCGTGGTGCACGGGCAGCCGGCGATCGTCGCGAGCGTCGAGCGCGGCGTGCGCGTCACCGTCGTCCCCCGGCCGGCGGGTGAGGTCGGCGTCGCGCTCGCCGCCGCCGACGAACGGCTGCAGGCAGCGGCCGAGCTCGCGGCCCGCCTGTGCGGGGTCGGGCGGGCCGGCTTCCAGCTCGAGGTCGAGGGCGACCTGCCGGTCGCGATGGGGCTCGGCAGCTCGGCGGCGCTCGCGGTCGCGGTGCTGCGCGCGCTTTCTGCGAGTGCGGGTCGGGAGCTCGGGGACGCGCAGCTCGCCAGCAGCGCGCACGAGATCGAGCGCCTGTTCCACGGCACCCCCTCCGGCGTCGACAGCACCGCGGCCGCCCACGGCGGCGTGCTGTGGTTCGAATCGGGACGCAGGGGAGAGGCGCCGCGCCAGGAGGCGATCGAGCTGCCGGAGCCCCTGCCGCTGCTGGTCCTCCTGTCGCGAACGCCGCACACCACGGCGACCACGGTCGGCGGCTTGCGCGAGCGCGCCGCCGCCTCGCCGGAGGTCTACCAGCCGGTCTTCGCGGCGGTCGGCGCGTTGGTCGCGTCGGCGCGCCGCGCGCTCGAGGACGGCGACCGAGCGCGCCTCGGCGAGCTGATGACCATGAACCACGGCCTGCTGCGAGCATGCGGCGTGTCCACGCCGGAGCTCGACGCGATCGTCGACGCGGCGCTCGGTGCCGGCGCGCTCGGCGCGAAGCTCACCGGCGCGGGCGGAGGCGGCGCCGTGATCGCGCTGCCCGCGGACGACGGCGCGGCGCTGCTCGCTGCGCTCCGCGCGCGCGGGCACGACGGCTTCGTGGCGCGTCTCGGCGTCGCCGGGCGCGCCGACGTCTGCTAGGACCGACCCGATGCCGGCCAAGGTGAGCGATGAGGGCGAGGTGGCGCGCGGCGCGCGGATCGCGCCGTCGACCTGGGTGCTGATCGCGGTGGTCGCCGCGACGCTGCTGCTCGTGCACACCGGCTACACGACGGGCGAGTGGCGCGGCGTGATCGTCACCGAGGTGCAGATCGCGGTCGTCGGCCTCGTGACGTGGCTCGTGCTGCGCCCGGCCGAGGACTGACCCGGGCGCGCTCAGGTCGCGCCGTGGCGGCGAGCGAGCTCCTCCATCCGCTCGGCCAGCGCGAAGTCGCGCGTCGAGATGCCCCCCGCGTCGTGCGTCGTCAGGTCGACGCGCACCGTGCCGTAGACGTTGAACCACTCCGGATGGTGGTTCATCGCTTCGGCGACGAGCGCGACGCTCGCCATGAAGCCGAAGGCCGCCACGAAGTCCGCGAAGCGGTACTCCCGGTGCAGCTTGCCGGCGGCGAGCGACCAGCCCGGCAGCGCATCCAGCCGGCGCGCGACCTCGGCGGCGTCGAGTCTTTGCAGCGCCATCGTCGTCACCTCCCGGGGCGAGGCCCTGCGCTCGATCGGTAGCGCTTCGCTTGACCGTTCTCCATCGCGGCGGCTAACCGGGGGCGATGAAGAGCACGTCCACGCGCCTCCTGCTCCTCGCCGCCTGCGGCGCCGTCATCGCCGCCGGGTGCTCCGACCGCTCGTCCTCGACCGCGAGCGCGCTGCGCGTCGGCGTGGCCGCGGTGCCGATCACGCCGTGCGGCGACGACCCGGCATGGGACGGCCCGGTCACCGCGAGCGGCGTGTGGGGCGAGCCGTACGAGGATGCGAACGGTAACGGCCGCTACGACGGCGGCGAGGCGTTCGCCGACGACCCGCGCAACGACGCACTCGACCCGCAGTCGAGCGGCAAGTACGACGGCATCTACATGGCCGGCTTCGGCGCCGATCGCATCGCGCTGGGCTGCCACGACGACCTCTGGGCGCGCACGATCGTGCTCGACGACGGCACGACGCGGATTGCGATGACGTCCGTCGACCTCGTCGGCACGCTGAAGTACGGCAGCTACTACGGCTTCGCGCGCGCGGAGGCGATGGTCGACCCGGCGCTCGGGATCACGCACTTCGTCCACGCGAGCACGCACAACCACCAGGGACCGGACGCCCTCGGCCTGTGGGGCCCGGACACCCTGATCGACGGGAAGTTTCCGCTCTACCTGGCGTTCATCGACCGGCAGATGGCGCGGGCGATCACCCAGGCGGTCGCGGCGCTGCAGCCGGTGCGTCGCGTGCGCGCGTACAGCACGGACGCGGCACGGAGCCCGGAGCTGACGGGCCTCCAGGTCCGGACCGGATGCCGCCCGCCATGGATCTTCGACGACGAGCTGCGCGCGCTCGCCTTCGACGGCGCGGACGGCACCCTCGCGACCGTCCTCGACTGGGGCACGCACCCCGAGTCGCTCGAGAGCGAGAACGAGCTCGTCACGTCCGACTTCCCGCACTACATTCGCGACGAGGTCGAGCGTCGCGTCGGCGGGACGGCGGTGTACTTCTCGGCCGACCTGGGCGCCGCCGAGATCGTCGGCGACACCTGCGTCGGCGGCGCGGACGCGCGCAGCGCCGACGGCAGCAACGAGCTCGACACGCGGGACGACATCGGCTTCCCGCGCACCGAGCGCATCGGGCGGCTGGTCGGGGACGTCGTCGCGCGCGGCCTCGAGCAGGCGCCGGAGGTCGAGGTGACCAGCGTCGCGGTCCGTACGTCGACCAAGCGCGCGGCGTCGTCGAACGCGACCTTCGAGCTCGGCCGCTCGCTCGGCATCCTCGACCTCGACGCGCAGGTCTACGACCCGGCGCAGTGCCCCGGCGCGACCGGCCTGTGCGGCATCCTCGAGCAGAGCGCGATCACGCTCGCCGACCGCGACGGCGTGCCGCAGGTGCAGATCCTCACGGTGCCGGGCGAGGTGTTCCCCGAGCTCTACCTCGGCGTCGCCACGCACCGGCGGACCGACTGCCCGGCCGCGGACACCGGGCGGCCCGCCGAGCCGTCGATCCGGGACGCCATGCAGGCGCCGGTGAAGCTCGTGATCGGGCTGTCGCCGGACGAGCTCGGCTACATCGTGCCGGGCTACGACTTCTACCCGGCGAACGTGTTCGACGAGGCGGTCGACCCGTGCGACGGTCGCGAGTACGACCCGCGCTACCCGCGTCGACGCGTGCCGACGCACTATCACGAGGTGCTGTCGGTCGGCGTCGAGGCCGCGAGCTACGTGACGTGCACCGCGGTCGAGCTGCTGCAGGGACCGGGCGCCGTGGCGGGTGAGCCGGCGTGCGCGGCGCTGCCGTGATCGGATACGTCGGCCGTGCCGTCGCGCGAACCGTCGCGCTCGCTGCGGTGTGCGCTCCCACGGCCGGCGACGCCCACCTTCGGCCGAGCGGCGCCTCGAGCTTGCTCGCGATGCTGCAGGCGGCGGACGGCGTCGTGCTGGCGCGCTCTGTCGAAGGGACGCACGCACGCGACCCGCAGCACGCCGCGACGCCGTTCCTCGTGCGGGAGACGATCGCCGGCGTCGCGCCCAGCGGCGGCTTCGTCCTCGAGCAGGAGGCGCCGCTGCTGCGCTACGCGGGGCTCGCCGATGCGATCGTCCTCGTGAAGCGCACCGCCTCGCCGAGCGGCAGCCCGCGCTGGCTCTCGGTGCAACCGGCCGGCGCCGGGCTGGTGCTCGACGCGCCGCAGCTCGGCGAGCCGACGCGCGGCGTGCTGCGCGACCTGTTCGCCGCCGTCCATCCGGCCGAGGGCCGCGAGCCCGACGTCCGGCGCGCCGTGTCGGCGCTGGTGCGGGCGCTGTCGCTGCCGGAGCGCAAGCTGCGCGCTGTGGCCGTCCTCGACGTGGCCGCGCTCGCGACCGAGCCCGACCACTTCACGGCGGCCGAGGTCGAGCGCCTCGCGGGCTACGGCGAGGCGCCGGGCGACGACCCGCAGCTCGCACCGCAGGTCCGCGAGATCGGCCGGCTGCTCGCCGAGCGGCAAGCGGGGCGGCCTCCGGCGCCGGAGGCGGGAGGAGAGGAGCGATGAGCGCAGACGTCGTGACGGCGAGCCGTACGGAGAGCTGTCCCGCGGCGGACGGCGGGCACCGCCTGGTGCGCTGGTGGGCCGTCCGTGGGCCGGCGGTCGCGAGCCTGGTGATCGCGCACGGCTACGCCGAGCACGGCGGGCGCTACGAGAGGGTGGGCGCGCAGCTCGCCGCCGCGGGCATCGTGACCTGGACGATCGACCACCTCGGGCACGGGGCCTCGGCCGGCGAGCGCGCGAGCGTGCCGGATCTGGACGTCCTCGTCCGCGACCTGGGCGCGCTTCTCGACCGGGCGCGCGCGGCGCACCGCGGGCTGCCGTCCTTCGTCGTCGGGCACAGCATGGGCGGCCTCGTCGCGACCGCGCTCGGGCTCGAGCGCCAGAGAGACCTCGCGGGGCTCGTCCTCTCCGGACCGGCGGTGGGCGATCCGGCGGGCATCGAGCCGCTGCTCGACCTCGATCCGCTGCCCGAGGTGGTGCTGTCGTCGGAGCTCCTCTCGCGTGACCCGCGGGTCGCCGAGGACTACGACCGCGACCCGCTCAACTACCGCGGCCCGTTCCGGCGCGAGACGCTGCGCGCCCTCACGTCCGGCGCGCGCCGCGTGCGCGAGCGCTTCGCCGAGCTGGCGCTGCCGCTGCTCGTGCTGCACGGCGGCGACGACCAGCTCGTCGTCCCGCAGGCGAGCGAGGACCTCTACGCCGGGGCCTCGTCGCGCGACAAGGAGCTCGCGATCTACCCCGGGCTGCGGCACGAGATCCTGAACGAGCCGGAGGGCCCGGAGATCACGGCGCGCATCGCGGGCTGGGTGCGCGAGCGCGCGCGCTGAGGCGCCTCGCCGCCCGCGCACCGGCGCCCCGGAAGGCGGCCGGCGTGCACGTGGATCGCTGGTACGGCGTCTGCTACGCACCCTTGCTGACGCCGCGAGCCGGCGTCCCCGCACCATGAGCACAGCCGCAGAGACCCAGGCCCACGCGCCGACGCGCGGAGCCGAGACTTCCGACACCGCGCTGCCGTTCGACTCCCTGTCGCTCCCCGAGGCCGTCCGGGCGGGGATCAGGAACGCCGGCTTCACGCACACGACGCCGATCCAGGCGAAGATCCTCCCGCTCTCGCTCGCGGGACGCGACGTCGCCGGCCAGGCGCAGACCGGGACCGGCAAGACGGCGGCCTTCCTGATCACCGTCTTCACGCGGCTTCTCGAGCACGGCAAGACGCGCAAGCCGGCCGCGCCGCGCGCGCTGGTGATCGCCCCGACGCGCGAGCTCGCCGTGCAGATCGCGAAGGACGCCGAGATGCTCGGCGCCGGCAACGGGCTCGTCATCCAGGCCGTGTACGGCGGCGTCGATTACAAAAAACAGCGCGAGAACCTGCGGCAGGACGTCGACCTGCTGGTCGGCACCCCGGGCCGCCTGATCGACTACTGGAAGCAAGGAGTCTACCGGCTCGACGCGATCGAGATCCTCGTCATCGACGAGGCCGACCGCATGTTCGACATGGGCTTCATCAAGGACCTGCGCTTCCTGCTGCGGCGCTGCACGCCGGTCGAGAAGCGCCAGTCGATGCTGTTCTCGGCGACCCTGTCACACGACGTGATGGAGCTCGCCTACATGTTCATGAACGACGCCGTGAAGGTCGAGGTGAACCCGGAGCAGGTCACCGCCGAAGGCGTCGAGCACCATCTCTACCACGTCGGCAAGCACGAGAAGCTGTCCGCGCTGCTCGGCATCCTGCAGCGCGAGGGCGCCGAGCGCACGCTGGTGTTCGTCAACATGCGGCGCACGGCGGACCATCTGTGCCGCACGCTGGCGGCGAACGGCATCGCGGCGGAGCAGATCACCGGCGACATCGAGCAGCGACGGCGGCTCAAGATCCTCGAGGACTTCCGCGAGGGCCGCCTGCCGATCCTGATCGCGACCGACGTCGCCTCGCGCGGGCTGCACATCGAGGGCGTGACGCACGTCATCAACTACGATCTGCCGTTCGACCCCGAGGACTACGTGCACCGCGTCGGCCGTACGGCGCGCGC
Source organism: Thermodesulfobacteriota bacterium (assembly GCA_040755575.1). Taxonomy (GTDB): domain Bacteria; phylum Desulfobacterota; class Binatia; order UBA12015; family UBA12015; genus DATCMB01. The sequence continues at coordinate 230 of JBFMAS010000176.1, read as the reverse complement.
CGGCGCGTCGGGCAAGGCGATCTCGCTCGCGTGCGAGGACTACGTCGAGGGGCTCGAAGGGATCGAGAAGCTGATCGGCTTCAAGCTGCCGCACGACTTCCCGGACGACAGCCTGCTGGTGCCCTACAAGCACGCGCCGCGCGCGCCGCGGCGGCACGCCGAGGCCGGCGGCCGCGGCGGCGAGCGCCGCTCGCGCGAGCGCGGCCCGCGCACCGGCGAGCGCCGCGAGC